>JAFOAB010000142.1 GCA_017382555.1 Clostridia bacterium | reverse complement strand
TATCGCTGCCGATAAGGTCGGGTGTAAAGCCGTTTGCGAGTGCGGTGGTGAACACCTCGAAATCAAGGTGGAAGCAAGCATCTCCCACGTCGAATATCACTCCGCGCTCGCGTGCGCGAAGAATGCGTGCATCAATTTTATCTCCGTCAAGGATAGTATTTCCTCTTCCTTGATACGTATGCGTAAATATATCGCCCTCGCCCATCATCTCCGCAAGCTCACCTGCGGGAAAGGCGGGGTCGGAGACGTGCGTGCAAAGCGGCACGCCGATGGAGTGCGCAAGCTCAAGCGCCGCCTTCAGCGGCTCCTTGCCGTGGTGAAGCGAGCATTCCTTGCCCATTCGTATCTTTAGTCCGCACAGCTTGTCGGGGTACTTGGCAAACATACGCTCTATCTTCGCTCTGTCAAACTTCGCGGGGTCAACGTCCTCGGGGTAGGAGCGCAGGCTGTTAAGACCGGAGGAGCATACGTTCATAAAAAGGCGCGTTTCCACGGGGGCGGTGTACATTGCGCTTGCAACACTGTCAACGGTGTTACAGCCAACGCTTCCCGCATCCAGCACCGCCGTAACGCCAAAGGGCAGGCATGCAAGGTGTGCATCAACTCCGATGCCCGCAAAGGGCGCAAAATGCGCGTGCGCATCAATAAGGCCGGGTGTTACGGTAAGACCTGTGCAGTCGCGCACAAATTCGGCACTGCAGTCGTCGATGTGTCCGATTTTTGTTATTTTGCCGCGCTCAATTGCAATATCGGTCGGCTCGTTATAAAATCTCTCGCCGTCAAAAAGGCGACAGCTCTTTAAAATGATATCGTACATTGTTTACCTCACGGTGCTTGCATAATTTGCAAAAATATGTTAAAATAACAGCAGTATATAAATAAGGAGAGAAATATGGCACGCGATCTTTCTGCATACCGTTGGCACAGAAACGGCATCACCCTCCGTCCGCAAAGGGATGAGGATTGGGTGCATTTCTATGATAATTATTTTGACAGCGAGCGTCGCTTCAATTTTTACTCCGAGGCGGAGTGGCCCGAATGCGAGGGCTCGGCAAAGGAGCGATTTGCGGCATTCCTTGCAAAATCCAAGGCTAAGGGCAATATCAGCCTCACAGCGGAGGATGCGGAGGGAAATGCGGTCGGCTCGCTTGATCTGTACGCTGTGGACAGACGCCACGGAACCTTCCAGATTGCCGTTGCCGTGTGTGATGGGCATACGGGCAAGGGGTATGCAAAAACGATGATGTCAATTCTGCTCGATTACTGCTTCGGCGAGCTTCGCTTAAACAAGCTCAATGCCCGCGTAATGGAGGAAAACGAGGCCTCCAAGCGCCTGCACCTCGCCCTTGGCTGTAAGCTCGAGGGCGTGCATCGGCAGATGTACTTCCATAACGGAAGATATACGGATGAGTATTTCTACGGCCTTACAAGAGAAGATTGGGAGAAGAGGACCCGCGGTGCGGGAATTAATAATTAATAATGAAGAATGAATAATTAAGGTTGAAAACCGACCGCTTGTCATCCTCGAGAGGAGAGTCCGCAAAAAGATGCTTCGCTTCGCTCGAGCATGACGTTTGCGGACTCGCAGCGAAGGATCTTGCGGTGCGGTTTTCTTCCTTATCTATTATCTGTGGGCGGATAAGGAATCCGCCCCTACGAGATGTGCGTAATGTCCGTAGGGGAGGGGCTTGCTCCTCCCGCGAATTTAGATATGGAAACGGCCGACTACCGATGGTCGCCCCTACTTGCGGTCATTTCGTTCCCGTAGACCCAAAGCCGCCTGCGGCGCGTACGGTGTCGGAAAGCTCATCAGCCTCCGTAAAATCAAACTGCGGTGCCGCCGCAATGGCTATCTGTGCAATTCTCTCACCGCATTCAACGGTGCGCTCCTCGGCGGAGTGGTTGTGCAGTGCCACCATTATCTCGCCCCTGTAATCGGCATCGATAACGCCCACCTTGTTTGCGGGCGCAAGCCCCTTTTTGGAGGCAAGTCCGCTTCTCGCGTATATAAAGCCCGCATATCCTACGGGTATCTCCATTGCAATGCCCGTGTGGATAAGCACGGTCTCGCCCGCCTTAATTACCACCGTCTCCTCCTCCGCGCAAAAGAGGTCTGCGGCGGCGGCGTATTCGCTTGAATAGACGGGCAGCTTTGCAAGGGAAGTCAGCTTTTTAACTTTGATTTGTTCCATTTTGTTCTCCTGATTTGCCTTTTCGTCATCCTCAAGCTTTTTTGCGGATTCTTCATTTCGCTTCGCTTCATTCAAGAATGACAGCAAAAAAGCGAAGATCTTCACGAAAAAGGGATTTTGAAGCAGGCTGTTTGCTATATTTTATCACGCATCACGCAAAAAGTAAAGCAGAAGAAACAAAAGGCGGGGCTAAATCGGTGTAAAAATCAAAAAATAAGCATAAAATCGATGATAAAATGAAAAAAACCTTGACAATGGGTTTTATTGTGTGTATAATATCTTGTGCTGTTCTTTAATGGTCTATTACTGTGCATTTTTGGAGGGCTTTTATGATAATCGATCTTACTGCTCTCTTAACGGGAGAGGCTTCCACCATCGACGTTGAGTTCGATTTCACTCCCGATATGGGCGAAGAGCCTCCAATGGCACTTGCTGACGTCGTTTTCCCGAGCGGCGCGCATGCAAAGGGCAGAGCAGTTGATAACGCCGGCTATATTCGCCTGGAGCTTAACGTAACGGCTCCGTGGAAGGGCGAATGCGCACGTTGCCTCGATGAGGTGGACGGCGTGCTGGAGTTTACCTTTGAACGCACCGTTGCCGCAAAGGGCACTCTTGAAAATGAGGAAGAGGTCGCTGACTATTCCTCCGAGTATCTGATTGCGGAAAACGGTAAAGTTGCTCCTGTAAAGGAGCTTTCCGACAGCATCGCATACGAGTTTCCCTCGAAGGTGCTGTGCGACCCCGATTGTCCCGGAATGTGCACAAGCTGTGGCAAGTCCCTCAAGGGCGGTGCTTGCGGCTGTGTCAAAAAGGAGCATGACCCCCGTTGGGACGTGCTTAAAACTATGAAGTTCCCCGACTGACGGAGCATTAATTACGTATTAAAAATATTTGATAAGCGGTTTTCCGCAGACCAGGAGGTGTAACCATGGCAGTACCGAAGGCAAAAACATCTAAAGCCCGCAGAGATAAGAGACGTTCCAACGTTTGGAAGCTGGAAGCTCCCGGACTTGTAAAGTGCGCACATTGCGGCGAGTATACTCGTCCTCACCGTGTTTGCGACGCTTGCGGCTACTATGACGGCGTTGAGATCGTCAAGAAGGCTGACGAAACCAAGTAATTTAATTAGAGAAAAGCTCACTAATATATTTTAGTGAGCTTTTCTTATTTTCTTTGCCTTGAAAATTCTTCCGCATACGTCGTTTCGCGATTAAAAGCAGCTCGACGTATGTAAATACGCCTTCGCTTTGCTTTTAATCACGCGCCTTGTCTGCGAAAGAATTTTACTGCGGCAGCCTGCCTTGAAAATTCTTCCGTATGCTTCGAAAGTGTGCGATAGGCACGACCTTGACGTACGTAAGTACGTCTGCGCCCGTACCTATCTTCCTTTCTCGCCTACGAAAGAATTTTCTACGGCAGGGATTATTACAACGTAACGATTTCGAAAATCGTAGGGGACGGCGCCTCGACGTCCCGCGAAATACGATTGAGAAACGGCGCAAATCGTAGGGGCGATTTCCGAATCGCCCT
>JAFOAB010000008.1 GCA_017382555.1 Clostridia bacterium | reverse complement strand
GCAGTCTATTGAATTTATTTACTTGCCGTGTTATTATAAATGTAAAAAAATCACAACGGAGTTTATTATGGAATTACTTATATCCGGCTACGGCGAAAAAGGTAACACAAATATAATTAAATGCAATGAAAAGGGCGAGGTCATCTGGTCCGATACTATTGAAGCACCCAGCTTCGTTATCGTAAGCGGCGAGCGCATGTTCGCAGCAACCGAGACCCCTAACTATGCATACATTCACTCCTACGTTAGGGACGGCATCGGCTACCGCCTTGTTGACAGCGCAAAATTTGACGGAACCGCGCTTTGCCACATCTGCTTCTCCGAGAAGAATATGATGGTATTCGGCGCTTGCTGGGGCTCCGGACACCTTCTTTACGCAACCATCGATAACGACGGTAAATTCGTAAAGACCGCATCTGTCTATCAGACCCCCGAGACCGACGATAAGGACGTTCTCAGCCGCGTACACTTCGTGCACGTAAACAAGGCAGAGGACACCCTACTTGCGACCAACGTAGGTCTTGACATAATCTACTTCTACTCCATCAAGGACGGTGAGATTGAGGTAAAGGATAAGATCTACACCGTAAAGGATCAGCATCCCCGCCACGTGGTATTCAATAAGGACGAGAGCCTCCTCTACGTTATAACCGAGCTTTCCAACGAGGTGCTTGTTTACGAAATGCCCGAAAAGAAGCTGCGCCAGAGCATCTCCACCCTGCCCGCAGGCTTTGAGGGAAAGAGCCATTGCTCCGCTATCTGTCTCTCCCCCGATGAAAAGACGGTGTACGGCGCAAACCGTTACAGCGAATCCCTCATATTCTTCGGTGTTGACGAAAATGGTATGCTTTACGAAAAGCTCCGTCTGCCCACCGATGGAGAAAAGCCGAGACATATGGAGCTTACCGGCGACGGCAAGAACCTCATCGTTTGCTATCAGACCTCCGGTGAGGTATGCATAATGCCCCTTGACGATAACGGTCTTCCCATCCCCGGCGCGCAGACAAAGTTCCCCTTCCACGATGCTTCGGGAATCGCAGAGCTTTAATTTTGCAATATCAAAACACAAAACTTGCATTTTTACCCAAAATATTTTTCTTTTCCCTTGACAATGGCTGTGGTATGTGCTATACTCACCCCAAGGATTAGGTGAATGATATGAACCGTACTGTTAACTTTGCAGCATACTACTTTTACTTTTACTTTATTTGCGAAAAAAGGTAAAGGTTTTTTGCTGCGTTATCAGAAGGATTTGAGTATTTTTCGGTGCCACAGTAAAAAGCTGTGGCACCTTTTGTTTTATCCGGAGGAAGTATGAGGATTGCAATATGCGGGCTCGGCCTTATCGGCGGCTCGTTTGCGCGTGCTTACAAGGCACAGGGGCACACGGTGCTTGGCTTTGATACAAGCAAGAACACGATGGACTATGCCCTTGAAAGCGGCATTTGCGATAAGGAACTGAAAACAGAGGATATAAAGAACTGCGACCTGCTGATAGTTGCCATATGCCCAGAGGCGGCAATAAGATATATAAACGAAATTGCGCCCCACGTAGGCACAAGATGCACCGTTATCGACATTTGCGGTACTAAGCAGAAAATAACGGAAAGCATATTTCCTCTTGCAAAAAAGCACGGCTTCAGCTTTTGCGGCACACACCCGATGGCAGGTCTTCACTTTTCCGGTATAGATTACAGCCGCGCCGAGCTTTTTGAGGAAGCATCAATGGTACTCGTTCCCCCAAGCGATGCGGATATGGCACTTACCGACCACGTTATCGAGCTGCTTGCCCCCGCGAAATTCGGGCGCTTCACCCTTTGCTCCGCAGAAGAACACGATAAAATGATAGCATACACCTCCCAGCTTGCACACGTTGTTTCAAACGCTTACGTTAAAAGTCCCACGGCGCGTATGCACCACGGCTTTTCCGCAGGCTCATATAAGGATCTGACGCGCGTTGCAAAGCTTGACGAGAATATGTGGACAGAGCTGTTTTTGCAGAACGTCGAATATCTTTCCGACGAGCTCGGGTTTATAATCGATTCACTTACACAGTACAAAAAAGCGATAGAAACAAACGACGCAGATACACTGCGAAGCCTTTTGAGAGAAGGAAGAATAATAAAGGAGGAAACGGACGGATATGTCTCGTAAAATTACGGTAAAAGCATCAAAAAGCTATGACGTGCTGATAGACGGCGGATGCCTTGCAAAATGCGGCGAAAAGCTGCTTGAATATTTCCGTCCCTGCTCCGTTTGCATAGTAAGCGACACAAATGTTGCTCCCATTTATATGAATACGGTAAAAAGCTCGCTTGAGACGAGCGGATTTGCCGTAAACGAATTTGTTTTCCCCGCAGGCGAAGAAAGCAAAGGTCCCGCCACACTTCTTGAGCTTTGGAGGCACCTTGCATCAGTACCGATGACGAGAAGCGATATGCTTATCGCACTCGGCGGAGGCGTTACGGGCGATCTTACGGGATTTGCGGCGGCAACGTATCAGAGAGGCGTAAAATACGTGCAGATACCAACCTCACTTCTTGCTATGGTTGATTCCTCCGTCGGCGGAAAGACGGCAATAGACCTACCCGAGGGCAAAAACCTTTGCGGCGCATTCTGCCAGCCATCGCTTGTTATATGCGATACCGAATGTCTTGACACTCTGCCAAAAAAGGAATACTCCTGCGGTATGGCGGAGGTTATCAAGTACGCAATGATCGACAGACCGATCATATTTGATTTAATAGAAAAAAACGACATCGAAGCGCTTATATATGAGTGCATAGACGATAAGCGCGAGAAGGTGGAGGCAGACGAATGCGACAACGGCGTGCGCCAGCTTCTCAACCTCGGCCACACGCTCGGCCACGCGATAGAAAAGCTTGAGGGCTTCAAAACAAGCCATGGCGAGGCAGTTGCTATCGGCATGACGCTGATCACACGCTACGCGGTAACGCAAAATATGTGCAGCGAAAGCGATCTTGTTCAGCTTATATCGGCACTGAAGAAATACGACCTTCCCACGGAAACGCAGCTTAGCGCAAGCGAGATAGCAGGTGCCGCAATGGGAGACAAGAAGCGCAAGGGCAACACCGTTACGCTTGTAATTCCCCGCGGCAAGCTCGGCTCCGTGCTTGTGCCCACAAGCACCTCGGACGTGGAAGGTATAGTTGAAGCCGCCCTGCGAAAGGACACAAAATGAACGTTACGTTAAACCGCCCCGTTTTCAAAGCTACGGTAACTGCCGTGCCCTCCAAAAGCGAAGCGCACCGCGCGATGATATGCGCCGCACTGGGGAAAAGCGAGGTATTCATCCCCTGCCCGATAACGAACAACGATATTGAGGCAACGGCAAGATGCCTTAACGCACTCGGCGCAAATATTTCATATATCGATGGCGGCTACACAGTACGTCCCGTAACAACACCGAACAGCCACGCAAGCTGTGATTGCGGAGAATCGGGCACAACGCTCCGTTTTATGATACCGATTTTTGCGGCACTCGGCTGTGAAGCGGAAATAAAAATGCACGGCCGTTTACCGCAAAGACCACTTTCCCCGCTTGATGAAATGCTCTCCGAAAGAGGAGTTTCCGTTAAAATAAACGGCGACGTGCTTACCGTAAACGGCAAGCTGCCCGCAAACGTGGACTGGAGCATAGCAGGCAACGTTTCCTCGCAATTTATAAGCGGAATGCTTTTCGCGCTCTCCGTTGTCGGCGGCACGCTGACGGTAACGGGCAAAACCGAAAGCAAGCCGTATATAGATATGACAGAAAAAACGATGAGGCTCTGCGGTGCAAGGCTTTGCGCTGCGGACTCCGTTTATACGGTCAGTCCCTCTCTTCCCTACGATGCGCCAAACCCGCTTATAGTCGGCGGAGATTGGTCGGGCGCGGCATTCCCGCTTTGCATCGGCGCTGTGGGTGAGCATCCCGTTACCGTAAAAGGGATTGACACAGCAAGCGCACAAGGCGATAAGGAAATAGTAAACGTCCTGAAGCGCATGGGAGCCAAGATAACGGTTGACGGCGATTCCGTTACCGCATATCCCTCCCGTCTCTGCGGTATCACGGTTGACTGCGGTGATATCCCCGACCTTTTGCCGGTCCTTGCCGTAACAGCAATGAAGGCAGAGGGGAAAACAGAATTTATAAATGCGGCAAGACTGAGGCTTAAGGAAAGCGACAGACTTACAGCCGTTGCAAATCTTATAAACGCGCTCGGCGGCTCTGTCTCGGAGCATACCGACGGGCTTACCGTATTTTATGGGGAGCCTACGGGCGGCAATGCGGAAAGCGAAAACGACCACCGTATTGCTATGAGCGCGGCTGTTGCCGCATTCTTTGCGAACGGAGAGGTCGGCATCAGCAATGCGCAATGCGCAAGCAAATCGTATCCCACGTTTTGGGAAGAATTCGAGGCTATGAAATGAGCACATCCTACGGAAACAATTTAAAGCTGTTTGTAGACGGCGGCTCGCACGATCCTTCCATATCCATGAAGCTCGAGGGCTTCCCCGCCGATATAGATATCGATACCGAAAAGCTGCAAAAATTTCTTGACCGCCGTGCCCCCGGTAAAGGCCCGCACGCAACCGCACGCAAGGAGGCGGACAGACCCGTATTTTCCACGGGCATCGTGAACGGTAAGACCACGGGCGGACCGATACACGCAGTAATTTACAACAAGGATATGCGCCCCGCAGATTATAAATACAACGACGTTCCCCGTCCGGGACACGCAGATTACACTGCGGTTATGAAATACGGTAAGGACGTGAACATCAGCGGCGGAGGACATTTTTCCGGCAGACTGACGGCGCCCTACTGTATTGCGGGCGGTATTTGCAAGCAATATCTCGAAACCCTCGGCATCAAGGTAAACGCGCACGTATATTCCGTTGCGGACGTTTACGATACGCCGTTTGATCCCGTTGGCGTCTCCGTTAAGGATCTATCCGCGCTTGAAGAGGCGGAGATCGCCGTGCTTGATGCCGAAAAGGGCAAAATGATGCTTGAGGCAACGGCAAAGGCAAAAGCGGAGGGCGATTCCGTTGGCGGTATTATAGAATGCGCGGTAATCGGTATGACCCCCGGACACGGCGAGCATATGTTTGCGGGTGTTGAGGGACGTATTGCCTCCGCACTTTACGCTGTGCCTGCGGTTAAAGGCGTTGAGTTCGGCGCAGGCTTTGCCGCCGCCGCAATGAAGGGCTCCGAAAACAACGATCCCTTTGTTATAAACAACGGAAAAATAGAAACGAAAACAAACAATGCGGGCGGAATCCTCGGCGGTATGACAAACGGTATGCCCGTTATTGTACGCGCGGCAATAAAGCCCACCCCCTCCATTGCTAAGGAGCAGGACAGCGTTTCCCTCTCCGATATGGAGGCGAGAAAGCTGACCGTCGGCGGCAGACACGATCCGTGCATCGTATTCCGCGCCGTGGCGGCAATAGAGGCGGCGGTTGCGGTTGCAATAACCGACATTCTGCTTGATAAAGCACCGAAGACCGAGGAGGAAACGGACCTTTCCGTACTGCGCGAAAGGATCGACAATTGCGACAGAAAGCTCGTGGAGACGTTCTGCGAGAGAATGGATATAACCCTCGGCGTTGCGGAATATAAAAAGCAGCGCGGGCTTCCCGTCCTTGACGCAGAAAGAGAAAAGCAGCTGCTTGCAAAGATAGAGCGCCTTGCCGGTGACGAGCTTGGCGGCTACGCGCACGTGCTTTATAACACGCTTCTTTCCGTCAGCCGAGCGCGTCAGCACAAAATGCTCGGCGGCTGCGGAAGCGAAGCGAAGAGACTTGCGGCCGCTATCGAAAGCACGAAAAATGCGCCGTTCCCCGAAAAAGCCACCGTATGCGTTCAGGGCATCAGCGGTGCCTTCTCCGAGGCGGCGGCAAGAAAGATAGTAAAGGACCCTACGCTCACCTTTAAGCCGAGCTTCCTTTCCGTCGTTGAGGCGGTGGAAAGCGGCGAGTGCCGATACGGTATACTACCTATTGAAAACAGCACCGCAGGTGCGGTTACGGGCATCTATTCCCTGCTTTTGAAGCATCCCGTTTACATCGTCCGCTCCGCTTACGTGGGAGTTGAGCATAATCTGCTTGCCCCTCACGGAACGAGGCTTGAGGACATAAAAGAGGTATTCAGCCACGAGCAAGCGATAAATCAATGCTCCGCATTCTTATCCGCACTTGGTGACGTCAAGCTTACCTACTGCCCGAACACCGCAGTTGCGGCAAGCATAGCGGCAAAAAGCGGCAGAGGCGACGTTGCCGCACTTTCCTCCATTTCGTGCGCAGATATCTACGGGCTTGACGTTCTGCGCGAAGGCGTGCAGGATATGAGCGGCAACAAAACGCGCTTCGTGTGCATTTCAAAGGAACCTGAGATATACGAAAACTCCGTAATTACCGACGTTATCGCATCTACAAAGAACGAGCCGGGCGCACTTGCCGCTCTGCTTACGAGAATCTACACCTTTGATATCAACATCAAAAAGCTGGAATCCATGCCTCTTTCCGACGGTGCATCGGGCTTCTACCTCTCGCTTGAGGAGCCGGCAGACTCCCCTGCGCTCGGTGAGGCACTTACCTCCGTTGAGGAGTACGGAACGGTATTCCGTTGGCTTGGTACGTATCCGGAGGCGTTATGTTAGAAAAAGAAACGACCTTCCGCTCCGGACTGCTCGGCAAAACGCTTGCCCACAGCCATTCCCCCGCCATCCACGCGATGCTCGGCAACCCCGATTACAAGCTTTTTGAGGTAGCGGAGGAGGACGTCGGTGCGTTTCTGCAGAGTGATTTTGACGGAATAAACGTCACCATTCCTTACAAAAAGACCGTAATGCCGTATCTGCGTTATATTGACCCCGAGGCGCTTGCGATAGGTTCGGTCAACACGATTGTAAGGCACGCGGACGGGCTTTACGGCTACAACACCGACATTTACGGCTTTGAAAAAACGCTGGAGCGCGCTGAAATCTCCTTTAATGGCAAAAAGATACTTGTGCTGGGAAGCGGCGGTGCGGCGCAAACGGTGCTGTATGCCGCAAAAAAGCACGGCGGAAACGCGATTACCGTATCAAGAAGCGGAGAAGTAAATTACGGCAACGTACACGCTCTTCATGGTGATGCGGACATAATAGTAAACACCACGCCCGTCGGAATGTACCCAAATAACGGCATATCCCCCCTCCCTCTTGGTGGCTTTAAGCATCTTGAGGCGGTGGTGGACCTGATATACAACCCCTACAAGACCGCGCTTCTGCTTGAAGCGGAGAGGATGAATATAAAAACCGCCTCCGCTCTCGATATGCTTTTCTACCAGGCAGCACGCGCATGCGAGCTGTTCTTTGGCGGAAGGCCGGACGAGGCGCAGGTCGAGGCACTGTATAAGCGCTTTGAAGCGGACAAGCTGAACATTGTGCTTGTCGGTATGCCCGGATGCGGAAAATCCACCGCCGGCGCATTACTCGCAGAAAAGCTTGGAAGATGCTTTGCGGATACCGACGCGATCATAGAGGCAGACAGCGGTATGCGCTGTGCCGAGATAATCGAAAAATTCGGTGAGGCGGAATTCAGGCGGCGCGAAACGGAAGCGGTCAAAAAAGCGGGCATGATGACAAACGCGGTAATAGCTACGGGCGGCGGCGTTGTTACGAGACCCGAAAACACCGATCCGCTTCGCCAGAACGCAAGGATATATTTCCTTGACAGAGATATCGGCGAGCTTGCAACGTATGACCGCCCGTTATCCGCTACGCACGGTGTTCGTGCGCTTTACGAAAAGCGTCTGCCGCTTTATAAGGCAATTGCGGACTTTACCGTAAGGGTAACGGAGCCGCAGGAAAATGCAAACAGTATAATAAAGGAGCACTATAATGAAGATACTTGTAATTAACGGTCCCAATCTTAATATGCTCGGTCTGCGCGAGCCCGACATCTACGGCAGAACAACGTATGCGGATCTGTGCGCCTTTATTGAAAGCAAATGCACCGCGCTCGGCTGTGAATGCGAGCTGTATCAATCCAACCACGAGGGTGATATAGTGGACAAGATACAGGCGGCGTACGGCATCTTTGATGCCATAGTTATCAACCCCGGAGGATATACCCACACGAGCGTTGCGATTTTAGATGCCTTAAAGGCGGTCGCAATTCCGACAGCAGAGGTGCACATCTCCGATGTAGACAACAGAGAGGAGTTCCGCAAATTCTCCTACATTTCTTATTACGCGGAAATTAAAATAGCCGGCCACGGAATAAACGGTTACGCCGAAGCTATTGAATACTTTGTAAATAAAAACAGATAGAAAAGTGTGAATGCCATGTCAATGATCTACGAAAAAAAGCTACCCACCCCCGTTGAAGTAAAGGAACAGTACCCCATCACCTTTGCGGCTGAGCAGACGAAAGCCAAGCTTGATGCCGAGATTGCAAAGGTATTCCGCGGTGAAAGCGATAAGAAGCTTCTCATCATCGGTCCCTGCTCCGCAGACCGCGAGGATGCGGTTATGGAATACTGCACCCGCCTCAAGAGAGTTCAGGAAAAGGTAAGCGACAAGCTTATCCTTATCCCCAGAATATACACAAACAAGCCCCGCACCACGGGTGACGGCTACAAGGGTATGCTTTATCAGCCCGACCCCAATCAGGATCCCGACCCCTTCCACGGAATTCTTGCCATCCGCGCTCTGCACACACGCGTGCTTACCGAGCTCGGGCTTTGTACCGCAGACGAGATGCTCTACCCCACCAACTACGGCTATCTTTCCGACCTGCTTTCATACGTTGCGGTCGGTGCGCGCTCCGTTGAAAATCAGGAGCACCGCCTCGTTTCCAGCGGTATTGACGTACCGGTCGGAATGAAGAACCCCACAGGCGGAGACCTTTCCGTTATGATGAACGCAATAGTAGCCGCTACCCACGCACACACCTTCATTTACCGCGAATGGGCGGTAAGCACCAAGGGTAACCCCCTTGCACACGCGATCTTGCGCGGATACGTTGATAAGAACGGCAAGAGCCTCCCCAACTACCATTACGAGGATCTGAAGACGCTTTGCGAGCTTTACGCAAAGTCCGAAATAAAAAATCCCGCACTTATCGTGGATACCAACCACTCCAACAGTGGCAAGAAGTATCAGGAGCAGCCCAGAATCTGCAAGGACGTGCTGCACAGCTGCCGCCACGATGCGGACGTAGCAAAGCTTGTTAAGGGCTTTATGATCGAAAGCTACATCGAGGAGGGCAACCAAAAGATCGCCGCCGATGACGTTTTCGGCAAGTCGATTACCGATCCCTGCCTCGGTTGGGATGCAAGCGAAAAGCTCATTATGGAACTTGCTGAAATTCTTTAAGATTTTTCACTTGTTTTTATTCAAAATATATAGTATAATGGATGGTAGCTTAGGTTACCATCCATTATTGATTCAAGGAGGCGCTATGAAAGAGATATTAAAGCCCGAGGATTATATTGAGCCCGCCTGCCCTTTTTGCACGGATGCGTACAAAACCGAAAAGCCAAAGGAAACCGTACCCGTAGACAGAGTGCTTTCGCGCCTTGATGCTCTGCTCTCCAAAAACGATACGGAGGGTGCGGAGCGACATCTTTTATACTGGCTCGGGGAATGCGAGCGCACAGGCGATATGCGCGCAAGACTGACGTTACTTGACGAGCAGATGGGGCTAATGCGCAAAATGGGCAAAAACGAAGCGGCAACAGCCGCCGCAGAGGAGGCAATACACCTTGTTGCGGCATTGAAGCAGGAAGGCACGCAATGCCACGGCACGGTGCTTTTAAACGCCGCAACGGTAAACAAGGCGTTTGGAAGAAACGATGCCGCCATCGCGCTTTACGAGGAAGCACGAAAAATTCTGGAGGCGCTCCCAACACCGCCTGCACTTCTTGCGGGGCTTTACAACAACGCGGCAACGGCATACACCTCCGCAGGTGATTACGCAAAAGCAAAGGAGCTTTTTAACCGCGCGCTCTCAATAATGCTTGAAACCGAAAACGGAGAATGCGACGCCGCAATAACGTATCTGAATTTAGCCGATCTTACTGCCGCACAAAAGGGCGCGGAGAACGGCGAAAAGGAAATAGAGGAATATCTTGACAGAGCCGAAGAGCTGCTTGAGGCAAGAAAATACGAAAGCGAGGGATACTACGCCTTCGTCTGCGATAAATGCGCACCCGTGTTTACGCACTACGGCAGATTTTTCTACGGCAAGGAATTAAAAGCAAGGGCGGAGGAAATATATGAAAGGTCTTGACGTTGCAAGAGAATATTACAGGCAGTTCGGCGCGCCGATGATACACGAGCGCTTCCCCGAGTTTGAGGGCATTATTGCCTGCGGGCTTTGCGGTGACGGCTCCGAATGCTTCGGATATGACGACGGAATTTCCACGGATCACGATTTCGAGCCGGGCTTTTGTATGTTCATTCCCGATGGGGATATAATCGACAGCCACACGGAATTCCTGCTGGAGCGCGCATACGCCTCCCTGCCCGCTGAATTTATGGGTCTGAAGCGCCAAAGGGTCAATCCCGTTGGCGGCAAAAGGCGCGGTGTTATCCGCATCGGCGACTTCTTTGAGCCGCGTACGGGTGTGCGCGGATTCTTCGAAAATAATATGCAAAGGCTGAACGTGCCGGATTTTTACATTGCAACCGCAATTAACGGAGAGATATTCCGCGACGATTATGGGTTGATGACGGAGATACGCGCCGACCTTGCCGATATGCCGGAGGACGTTCTGCGCAAAAAGCTTGCGGGAAGCCTTATTATGATGGCGCAATCGGG
>JAFOAB010000141.1 GCA_017382555.1 Clostridia bacterium | reverse complement strand
CCTCTTGCAGAGACTATTCGCGGCTTTAAGGAAATTATCGAGGGTAAGCATGATAATCTGCCCGAGTCTGCCTTCCTCTTCGTCGGTACCATCGACGAGGCGGTCGAAAAGGCAAAGAAGGTGGCGCAATGAAGGCGTTTGCGCTTAAGATATCTACCCCGGAGGGCGACGTTTTTTCGGGAGAGGTGCTTTCTGTCAGCGTAAGAGGTGCGGAGGGAGATCTTGCCGTTATGGCAGGGCACATTCCTTTCGTTTCCCCCATCAAGCCCTGCGATTGCAAGATAACGCTTGAGGACGGCACCGAAAAGATAGGTCACACCGACGGCGGTATTCTCACCGTTTCCGCAGAAAAGACGGTAATACTCACCGGCAGCTTTGCTTGGAACTGAATAATTGGGGATGCAAAACTCAGCTTTTGCATCCCCCTTTTTGCGCAAAACATTTGACTAAGGCGAAAATATGTGTTATACTACTATATTAACATAGGAAAGTTTTGCTTTTTTGCGGAAGGGAAGTGGCGCTACGGTTATTTTGGGAATAGACCCCGGACTTGCGATAGTCGGTTGGGGCGCAATTGAAGCAACACCGCGCGGATACCGTGTGCTCGGCTACGGCTCCATAACCACCCCCGCGCACACTCCGACGGAGGACAGGCTCGCAACCATCTATGCGGATATGAACGAGCTTCTCAGGCGCTTTCGCCCCGATGCGGTATCCGTGGAGGAGCTTTTCTGGAACACAAACCAAACGACGGGTATCAGAGTTGCGGAGGCGAGAGGCGTTATACTTCTTGCCGCGAGGCAGAATCTCGTTTCCGTGTTTGAATACACGCCGCTTCAGGTGAAGCAGGCGGTGGTCGGCTACGGACGTGCGGAAAAGAAGCAGGTCATAACGATGGTGACGACGCTTCTTGAATTGAAGGCGCCGCCAAAGCCCGACGATACTGCGGATGCGCTTGCGCTTGCGATATGCCACGCGAACTGCGCGGCTTCAACGCTTTCAGCCTTTAACAGATAGAAAGGACGATATAAAATGTGGTACAGTGATTCTTGGAAGGATTATGAGCTTATAGATACCTCAAAGGGTATGCGTCTTGAAAGATGGGGTAAGTATATACTTGTCCGCCCCGATCCGCAGGTAATTTGGACCTCGGATAAAAAGTTCCCCGAGTGGAAGCGTGCCGATGCGGAGTATGAAAGACGCGGCGGCGGCGGAAGCTGGAAGGAGAATAAGCTCCCCGCGGAGTGGCGCATTTCCTATAAGGGTCTTACCTTTACCATCGCCCCCGGTGGCTTTAAGCACACCGGTCTGTTCCCGGAGCAGGCGGCAAACTGGGATTGGTTTTCCGAGCTTATTAAGGAAGCGGGCAGACCTATAAAGGTGCTTAATCTGTTTGCATACACGGGTGGTGCTACCGTTGCCGCGGCGGCGGCCGGTGCATCCGTTTGCCATGTTGATGCGGCAAAGGGAATGGTACAGCGCGCAAAGGACAATGCCGCGCTCAGCGGTCTTGCCGAGGCACCCATCAGATATATCGTTGACGACGTACGTAAGTTCTTGCTTCGCGAAAAGCGTCGCGAATCCTATTACGATGCGATAATTATGGATCCCCCCTCTTACGGCAGAGGAACAAACGGAGAGGTCTGGAAGCTTGAGGATAACCTTGAGGAGCTTATCGAGCTTTGCACCGACGTGCTTACCGAAAAGCCGCTCTTCTTCCTGCTTAACTCCTATTCCACGGGTCTTTCCCCGCTTACTATGCGTCACACGCTGGAGCTTGCGCTCAAGAGAAGCGGCTATGCTCCCGATAAAGTTGAGGAAGGCGAGCTTGCACTTCCTTGCCGTGATGG
>JAFOAB010000140.1 GCA_017382555.1 Clostridia bacterium | reverse complement strand
GCAATGCTCATACCGCAGGTCTTCGCAAGCGTGTCCGCATACTGCGCCGCAAAAATACCCATCTCCCCTATCGGTGAGTACTTTTTGAATATCACCTCGCCGTCTCTGTCCGTGTATATCTCAAGCGGGTCGCCCTCGCGGATGCGCATAGTCCTGCGGATCTCTTTAGGGATAACCACCCTGCCCAAATCGTCTATTCGGCGAACAATGCCGGTTGCTTTCATATAAATTCTCCTTATCACATTCGTAGGGACAGGCGTCCTCGACTGTCCGTTCATTTTGCAAACCCTTGCGGGCTGTCGTGGGCGCCAGCCCCTACAACATTTTCAAAATCGTGATGTTAGTATTTGTGATTAGTGGGAATTTATACTGACAGATTTACTTTTACAAGCCTCTATGCTACAATCATTTTAGAGAAAGGGGGCATAGCAATGGACAAGCAGGCAGTTTATGATTTTCTTACCACGATACCGAAGGGCAAGGTGGTCACTTACGGGCAGATAGGCGAACACTTTGGCAGTAAGAATCTTGCGCGGACGGTTGGAAACATCCTCCACGAAAATCCGGACGGTGTAAAATACCCTTGCTATAAGGTTGTAAACAGCGAGGGGAAGCTAGCTGTACAGTATGCTTTTGGGGGAGTGGAAGCGCAAAAAGAAAAGCTTATTGCGGACGGAATTACCGTAACGAATTACCGCGTGGACTTGAGTAAATATCGATACGAGCCTTAACAGATAGCAAAAGCGGAGTGAATTTCACTCCGCTTTTGCTATCTATGGGTAAAAACGCGTTCTGCGGCGGGAGCAAGCCCCCGCCCTACCGATTTTATATACTCAGTTATGTTTTCCGCTTAACCTTTTAATCAGCTCGACCTCACCTGCGTGATACGGCGTGCCGTCGGGATAGAGGATATCGTGTTGCCACAGCGCGGGGTTTGGCTCGGGGTTTCCGCCCTTCATCGTTGCCCAGCTGAGGTTTGTCTGTGTGCGGCCTTGTATCATTCCCCATTGATACGCGCCGATCTTCTTTTCGCAGAAATACGGCAGAATATCCTCCACGGTACTGCCTGCGGGACGGTGGAGCCATTCGGTTACAAGTATCGGTCTGTTTTTCTCCTCCAACGCGGCAACGCGTGCCTGAAGGCGCTCGAGACGGCTGTAGCAATGCATACTGATAACGTCCGAATATTCGATGCAAATATCCTCCGCCTCGCGATTGCGCGAAAATTCCCACACGCCTGCGGTAAGCGGCTGTACGGGCTCGCACTCGCGCGCATAACGGAATGCGTTTTTAAGCAGCGGAATGCATTTTTCAAACCGCTTGCTGTTGCCGGGCTCGTTATAAAGATCCCATATAAGCACACGCTCATCCGCGCGATGCTTTTCTATAACGCTATGCACATATTCCCTCAGTGCATCCGCATAGGTAGCATCATCCTGCACGGCAAAGCCGGGGCTTGGCACCCAACGGCTATTATGCACGCCGTACACAGGCTCGGGCTGTGGGCCGTACACGGGATCGCTTCCGAAATCAAATGCGCAATCATCAAACAGCACGGGCATTACACTGATTCCCGCCGCATCCGCGATTTTAAGGAATTTTTCAAAATTTTCAAGAAAACGCTCGCGCTCGTTATACCAAACGGTGAAGGAAAGAAACACTCGCGCTGAATTATATCCAAGCGATGCGGCAATTCCAAGCTCCCTTTCGATCAGTGCGGGATTAAAGGTGGCATCCATCCACATCTCGATATCGTTTACCGCATCGGAGGTTACGTAATTTATACCAAGCGGCCATTTATGCTCCTGCCACCACTTGTTTGCCTTTTCCTCTGTGAAACGATCCATCTCATCCACCTCGCAAAGCTTACAGCAGCTCAAGCTTATCCTTGAACGCAGCAAAATACGCTACGCTGTCCTCCTCGCTTATGAGGCAATCAACGTCTGCAAGGTCGCACTGCTTGTACGCTGCGCGCTCACCGAACTTTGAGCTATCACAAAGAAGCACCTTTTTTTCCGCATTCTTGAACATCGCTTCCCTGACAATTATCTCCTCGCGTGAGCAATCGGTAACGGTGCCATCCTCCGAGATCGCCTTGACGGAGAAGAACATAACGTTTGCAAAAACCTTGCCAAAGGTTGCCTGCGCATCACCGCCTATGAGGCAATTTCTGTTCTCATCGCTCAAATATCCGCCGGAGGAAATGATTTTGACAGCAGAATTGGAAAGACGCATCATTATCTCAATATTGTTTGTAACAACGGTAAGCGACTTTCTGTTCACAAGCTCGTTTGCAAGATAAAAGGAGGTTGAGGACTGATCGAGAAAAACGATATCCCCATCCTTTATCATTGCGGCGGCCTTGGCGGCAATCATCTGCTTTGCCCTGATATTTTGGCGAGTGCGGTTGTTGAAGGTAACGATGCTGGAGTTGTTCGTCTTCAGGGTAGCGCCGCCGTAGCTACGTTTAATAAGCCCACGAGCCTCAAGTGATTTCAAATCTCTTCGAATGCTCGATTCGCTTGCAAACAGCATATCGCATAACCTCTTTACGGTTACAAATCCGTTTGTGCCCTCAAGTATGGTTATTATTTCCATCTCACGCTCTCGGTTTAGCATCTTGCACCTCTCTATGGCTGTTTTTGACCGAAGTCGATTTTCAACACAATCAACAATCATATTTTCTGCATTTTTGAGTACAACTATTGACTTATGTTGACGGAAATATTATAACTTAATTGTAATCAATTTGTAAAGGGGATTTTTTGTTTTGGATATAAATAATCTGCTTGCAGGGGTAAAATGCACTTGCGGAAGGACACATACCTGCGATATCGAGTATGTATATATTGAAAAAAATGCTACCGAAAGGCTTGCTGACATCTGCCGTGAGAATGTAAACGTGCTGATAGTTGCGGATGAAAACACCTATGCCGCGGCGGGCGAGAAGACCGTTGCCGCTTTGAGTGGCAAAAGCATCAGCAAGGTTATCTTCAGCGGCAAGGAAATTCTTGTCCCTAACGAGGCCGCTATCTCCGCGGTTACCGAAAATCTCGGCAATGCGGACATCATCATCGGTATCGGCTCCGGTGTTATTCAGGATCTTTGTAAGTACGTTTCCTTCTTCAACAAAATTCCCTATATTATCGTAGCGACAGCTCCCTCCATGGACGGCTATGCCTCCACGGGTGCCGCAATGATAACAGACGGAATGAAGGTCACCTACTCCGTGGGGCTTCCCAAGGCAATTATTGCGGATACCGAGGTTCTTGCCAATGCCCCCATTGATATGATCAAGGCGGGATATGGCGATATAATCGGAAAGTTCTCCGCGCTTAACGACTGGAAGCTGAGTAATTGCGTGAACGGCGAATACTTCTGCGATTACATATATAACGTCACCTACGATCAGATAAACAGAAATATTGAGCTTGCGGGCGGCATCCTGAAAAGAGACGAGGAAAGCATCAAGGCGCTTATGGAGGCGCTTGTCATCATCGGCATTATGATGAGCTTTGCGGGCAGCTCCCGCCCCGCATCGGGAAGCGAGCATCACCTTTCCCACTTCTTTGAGATCACGGGCATTATTGACGATGCCGAGTATTTCCCCCACGGTATCGACGTTGCATATTCCACCGTCATCACCGCCGAGATACGCGAAAGGATACTTGCAAACGCATTCCCCAAGGAGAGCTTCCGTCCTAATGAGCAGGAATATAAGAGCGCTATGGAAGCTATATACAAGGACGTTGCAGAGGGCTGTATTGCGCTTCAGAAAAAGGTTGGCAACTACGCATGCGACAGAGCGCCCATATATCTTGAAAAGGAAGCACAGATCCGCCAAATTCTTTCCGAGATGCCCGCATCCGAAAAGATCAAGGAGCTTCTCTCCCTCGTTGAGCTGGATATGGAGGAATTCTACTCCCTTTACAGCAAGGAAAAGATTGAAAACGCCATCCTTTATGCAAAGGAGCTTAAGGACAGATACACCGTTCTTTGGGTGAACTACGATTTCTTCGGAGGTAACGAAAATGTACAGTAACGTAAAGGTTATCGCAATGGACCTTGACGGAACGCTTACACAGCACAAAACCCCTCTCAGCGCGGAGCAGAGAGCGGTGCTGACAAAGCTTTCCGAAAAATACAAGCTGCTTATGGTTGGCGCGGGTCAGGTAATGCGCATATTCAACCAGCTGGAGCAGTTCCCCATCGATATCATCGGCAACTACGGAATGCAGTACGGCACCTATAATGCAGAAACGAAGACCATTGATATCAAAAGAGACGTAATAGCCGAGTGCAACAAGGCAGAAACCGAGAAGAAGGTTACCGCACTGAGAGAAAAATACGGCTTTACCGAATTTGCGGGCGAAAACGTGGAGTACCATCCCTCCGGATGCGTTACTTTCCCCGTGCTCGGCACAAAGGCAAAGCAGGAGGACAAGCTCTCCTTTGACCCCGACAGATCGAAGCGCAGAAAGATCTACGATGACGTTGTAAACACCTTCGGCGATTATTGCGTATTCGTTGGCGGCTCCTCCTCCTTCGATATGGCGCCAAAGCCCTACAACAAGTATTACGCGCTCGACCTTTTCTGCAAGGAAAACGGATATACGCACGACGAGGTAGTGTACATCGGTGATGATTACGGCCTCGGCGGCAACGACGAATCCGTATACCTCTCCGATTTCCATTATCTTACGATAGATAATTACCTCGATTTTCCCGAGGTCGTTAAGGTTTTGTTATAAACAATAAACGGCGGCACACCTCAACAAAGCAGGTGTGCCGCCGTTTGTTTTTAATCCTTTTCAAAAACAGAACAATTTATTTTTACTTTCGTAAATAAATATTGACATTTTGCAGTTGCTATGATATCATATTATCAGAAAGGCGGTGAAAGTATGTATATTGATTACAGCAAGCTGTGGAAGCTACTCGTCGACAAAGGTCTGGGCAAGACCGATCTAATGGAGATAACGGGAATCAGCTCAAGGGTTTTGGCAAAGCTATCGAAAAACGAAACCGTTACCACCGATACTATTGCAAGAATATGCTCTGCGCTTAATTGCGACGTGGGCGATATTATGGAATGTGTCAGCGAGGAACGGCTGTCGGTATATCTTGCTTTTAAAAAGCATGGCAAATGTGTAGCGGAAAACGAGCTGTTCAAGACCGTGGAATTTACTGTTGCAGAGCAAAAATACACTGTATATCAATCAAAGCAAACCGCAAATAAAGCAACTCACATCCATTGCGGCGAGGACGGTGCAGTGCATTGGGAGCGTTTTTACGCTGTCGGAACACTTTCTTCCCCATCCGAAAGGTCGCTTCTGATAAAGCCCTGCCGAAGCACAGAGGGAATCTCTATCGTTTTGATAAAGGGCAAGCCCGCTGTTATTACGGGACTTGACGAGAACGGATTTGTTTCAAGCAGAGGGATCAGAAAAAGCAAATCGGACGTTTACGTTATGTCCGAAACCGCATTTAAGCTGTTCGCTCCCCAAGCATTTTAACTTTTGACAGACCACAAAACAACAACCAAAGGAGAAGCTATGAACGCGCCGATATTTACGGGCTCGTGGGGCAAGTGCCATCTTCAGGGCATTGCCGTTGACAGGGCGGGCGGATACATATATTATTCCTTTACCACCAAGCTTGTGAAGGCAAGACTAAACGGAGAGATCGTCGGCTTTGTTGACGGGCTTGTGGGGCATTTGGGATGCATTGCGTTTTGCGAGGCGGACGGATGCGTTTACGGCTCGCTTGAATACAAAAACGATGCCATAGGCAAGGGTATACTAAACAAGCTTGGCGAAGAAAAACGCTTTGAGGATGCATTTTACGTTGCGCGATTTGACGTTTCCAAAATCGATCGCCCCGATATGTCTGCCGATGAAGCGATGACGGCAACGTACCTACGCGAGGTCACGGACGATTTT
>JAFOAB010000139.1 GCA_017382555.1 Clostridia bacterium | reverse complement strand
GACGGTACGGTAGCTATGGTTGCGTACCTTTCGGATTACGATTGGCGGCGCGGCAAGTTTGCGGGCGGCGAAAACCGTGAAGAATATAAACCTAACGGAGGTGCTTATTGAACGAAGAAAAAGAGTTTAGCTTTGATGAAAACTTCCGCAGACAAATGCTTTCGGCTCTTGGTCTTACGGGGCTGGAAACGATGGACGCTGAAACCTTGGTGAACACACCGCTTGAAACTGTGCCGTTCGTTGTGTCCGAGCTGATACCGCAGGGGCTTCATATTATCGGCGGCGCGGCGAAGATAGGAAAGTCGTGGCTGATGCTTTGGCTTGGTCTTATGGTTGCGAAGGGCGCGCCTATTTGGAATTATGAAAGCAAGCAGGGTACGGTTCTGTATCTTGCCTTGGAGGACAGCTACGAGAGATTGCAGCGAAGGCTTCTCGATATCACGGACGAGGGAAGTCCAAACCTTCATTGTGCGGTCGAGTGCAAAACTCTCGCTGACGGTTTTTGTGAGGACATAGATAAATTCATGGAGGAAAACCGAAATACGAAGCTTATCATCGTAGATACCTTTCAGAAGATAAGATCTGACGTCGGCAGTGCCGCCAATCTATATTCCAACGACTATAAGGAGCTTGGCACGCTCAAGGCTCTTGCATCCAAGCACCGCGTTGCTATTATTCTCGTTCACCATTTGAGAAAGCAGGGAGCAAGCGATCCCGTGAATACTCTCACAGGCTCAACGGGCATCTCGGGTGCGGTAGACAGTACCTTCATATTGCAAAGGGATAAGCGAACCGAAAATGCGGCAACGCTGTTCTGCACGGGCAGAGATATCAAAACCTTTGAGATACCTCTCGTGTTCTCACAGGAGAGCTACACTTGGGTTTTGCGTGATGAAAATCCCGAGCTTGTAAAATTGATCGATCCCACGATAAATCAGGTGAGCGATTATTTTATTCAGAGCGGCACGGACGAGTTTTGCGGAAGCGCAACAGAGCTTGCCGATCTCTTGAAGGAGCATAGCGGTGTTGATATCTCCCCTGCGGTGCTCTCAAAAAAGCTGTTGTGCGGACACGCGCAGTTCTGTTCTCTTGGGTACGAATGCTCATTTTACAGAACGCACGAGGGAAAGAAAATCAAGATAGTGCGCGTTCATAGCGGGGAAGAAAGCGCGGATGCGTAAAGCATTTTGCGTCGGTGCGTCGGTAGCGTCTGTAGTGGCTCTCGCGCTCAAAGCTGCCGACACGCCGACACGGGAGAAGGGCGTGATTTTGTTTTTCTTCCACTCCCTGACGCTTTGCGTCTGGGGCAAGCATAGCGCAAGGACGTCCACCGCCGTCGGCGGAGGCGTCTGCGCACATTATATCGGGCAGAAGCCCAAACCCACTTTGCTTTATAAAGGAACGTAAAAGAAGGAGAAGGTGATTTATTGGGAAGAACGCAAACGGAAACGATTACGGTTCGGGTAACGCCCGAAGAAAAATATGCTATACAGGAACGAATGTACGAGGCGGTAGCACCGTCGATGCGGCAGTTCGTTATGGATATGTGCTTGAACGGCGAGATCGTTGTCAACAGCGATCTGCGCGAGCTGAACTCGGAGCTTCGCTATCAAGGGAACAACCTAAACCAACTCACACGCCTTGCGCATCAGGGCAGAGCGACGGTGATAGACCTTGCGGAGCTTCTGACGGTGTACAGAAAAATACTTCTCGTTCTTGGGAGTAATAACAATGGCAATCGTTGAATGTATCCCCGAGAAGAAGCAAACGCCGAGCGCGCAGAAGGGCGTGATAGATTACTGTGTGCAACCGTCGAAAACGGTTGACGAGGACGAGCAGCTTGCGTACGTGTCGGGTTACAATTGTGTTCCCGAAATGGCAAACGAATCATTCCTTGCAACGCAAAG
>JAFOAB010000138.1 GCA_017382555.1 Clostridia bacterium | reverse complement strand
GCCTTTTTCCGGTCAGCTTGCCGAGGACAAGGTGTGGGGCAGAGGCACGCTTGATACCAAGGGCGGACTGTGGGCAATGCTGCGCGCGGCAAACGAGCTTATTAAAGAAGGCTACACGCCCGAGCGCGATATATATTTTCTTTCTACCAGAAACGAGGAGCGAGACGGCGCAGGTGCCGACAGCATATCCTTGGAGCTTGCAGAGCGCGGCATACGTTTTTATATGGTGCTTGACGAGGGCGGTATGATACTGCGCGAGCCCATCGGCGGCGCAAAGGGTACGTTTGCCCTTGTAGGCGTTGGCGAAAAAGGCTGCGCCGACCTTAAATTCGTTGCCAGATCGTTGGGCGGACATGCTGCGATACCGGGAAAGAACACTCCCCTTGTGCGTATCGGCAAATTTATGGCGGCGGTAGAGCGCTCGCACATCTTCAAGGCGGAGATATCCCCCGCTGTATCCGATATGCTGTGCGCACTCGGAAAAACGATGAAGCCCCCGCTTAGCTGGGTGCTTTCGCATCCGAGGCTCTTCAAGCCCGTACTGAAGACCGCAATGCCGATAATCTCCAACGTTTCGGGCGCAATGCTCAAGACAACCGTGGCATTCACGATGGCATGCGGCTCGGAGGGTATAAACGTGCTTCCGCAGGAGGCGTGGGTAATGGGCAATATGCGCTTTTCCCACCATCAGGGCGGCAAGGAGAGCATTGAGGCGATAGCAAAGCTGGCAAAGAAATTTGATATAGAAACGGAGATACTTGATCCGGGTATGGAGACACCCCTCTCCGACCACCACAGCGAGGCGTTCGAGCTTGTGCGCAAAACGGTGGATAAGACATTTGACGGCTACATAACCGCGCCGTACGTTATGACGGCGGCAAGCGACAGCCGATATATGGACCGTGTAAGCGACAACTGCCTACGCTTTACGCCCTTTCTCATTGATGACGAGCAGATGGAAAGCATCCACGGACTTAACGAGAACGTAAACATCTCCACCCTTGCTCCCGCAGTTGACTTTTACAAGAACTTAATTATAGAGGTAAACGATGCAAAATAAGGGACTTAACGTCAGCGTGCGCTCGTTTATTACGGCAATTGCCGTGATATTCGCGCTTATGATAGCCGCATTTGTGCTTGCAAACACCATCCCCGGAGGTGAGTTTGCAAGAATAGAGGATGCAAACGGCAATATGATAATCGACACCGAGGGCGGCTTTACGGAAAAGGATGGCGGCATTCCGTTTTGGAGGTGGCTGCTTTCCCCCGTTCTTGTGCTTGGCGCATCGGGAAATGCCGCACTTATCGCCGTTATAATCTTTCTGCTTGTCATCGGCGGAGTTTTCAACTCGCTTGATAAATGCGGACTTATGCGCTATATGCTGGATTCCATTGCGAACCGCTTCGGCGCTGTGAAATACCGTCTGCTTGCCGTTATCACCTTTTTCTTTATGGCGCTCGGCGCTATGGTCGGCTCGTTTGAGGAATGTGTTCCGCTTGTGCCGATCGTTGTTGCGCTTGCAATCGACCTCGGCTGGGATGCGCTTACGGGAATGGGTATGAGCCTGCTTGCTGTCGGATGCGGCTTTGCTTCGGGCGTGTGCAACCCCTTCACCGTCGGTGTGGCACAGCAGCTTGCGGGGCTTCCCATGTTTTCGGGCGTTTGGCTGCGCCTTATTTCCTTTGTGCTTATCTATTCGCTTCTCATCACATTCCTTGTGCGCCACGCAAAGCGCGCAGAAAAGAAGAACGATGCAAAACGTGCGGTAAGCGAATTTAAAAAGGATAAAAAAATGGACGCCGCACTCGTGTGCTTTGCATCCATACTCGGCGCCGGTATCGCCTGCGTGCTTGCCTCCGCATTCATTCCCTTTTTGCGCGATCTTACGATGGTTATCGTGGCGATAACCTTCCTTGCGGCCGGTATATCCTCCTGCTTGCTTGCAAAAATGGGCGGCAAGGAGCTGCTTCGCACCTCGCTTGACGGCGTGAAGAGCATTTTCCCCGCCGTTATTATGATACTTATGGCATCCTCCATCAAGTTCACACTTGAGGAGGCGGGAGTTCTTGATACTGTGCTTCACGGTGCTGTCAGCCTTGCCGATTCTCTCCCCCGCTTTGCGGTGATACTGTTTATCTACCTCATCGTGCTCGTGATGAACTTCTTCATCCCCTCAGGCTCCGCAAAGGCGTTTATGCTCATCCCGATAATCGTTCCGCTTGCACAGATATTCGGCATATCCGCACAGCTTTGCGTGGTTGCCTTTGCGTTTGGCGACGGATTTTCAAATGTGCTGTACCCCACAAACCCCGCACTGCTTATCAGCCTCGGTCTTGCGGACGTAAGCTACGGCAAATGGTTTAAATGGAGCGCACCCTTCCAGCTTTTAAACATCCTGCTCACCTCCGCAATCCTCATCCTCGGCCTCGCGCTCGGATATTAAAAGGCGAAATACGAAGTGCGATTTCAACGCCAAAAAGCAATCGACAATTTTATTGCAGACTTTTATTGTCACAAAGCAAAATTGATTATTGAAATTGATGGGGCGCAGCACTATACCGAAGAAGGCAAACAAAAAGACGAATTTCGCACCGAAATCCTTGAGGGCTATGATTTGAAAGTCATACGGTTCACCAACCGTCAAATCAACACAAATTTTCGGGGTGTCTGCGAGTATATAGATGCCGCCGTGAAAGCCTCCCTCCGAGAGGGAGGGGGACCGCGTTAGCGGTGGAAGGAGCCTGCGTGACTTT
>JAFOAB010000137.1 GCA_017382555.1 Clostridia bacterium | reverse complement strand
AGCCATAACCTCTACAACGTCCTCATTAAGACCGAGGTTAAGGATGGTATCCATCATACCGGGCATGGATGCACGTGCACCGGAACGAACGGAAACGAGAAGAGGATTCTCGAGATCGCCGAACTTCTTGCCGGTAACCTCCTCCATCTTTACAATGTAATCCATGATCTCTGCCATAATGTCGGCATTGATCTGACGGCCGTCCTCATAGTACTGGGTGCAGGCCTCGGTGGAAATAGTGAAGCCCTGAGGAACGGGAAGACCGATATTGGTCATTTCAGCAAGGTTAGCGCCCTTACCGCCGAGGATCTCACGCATGCTTGCGTTACCCTCGGTAAAGAGATAACAATACTTTTTAGCCATGTTAAAACCTCCAAAATTTTATGTTATATCATTATTTTTTCTCGCAACCCATATTATAACACGGGTTTTTATGAATTTCCATAGTTTTTTGAGATATTTTTACAAAAATATAAACTTTTTATTATGAAAAGAGACCAATAAATGCTATTTTTTCGACTTTTGACAAAAAACAACGATTTTATCATAAAAACGCGATGAAAAATTCCTCCCGTTTTTGAAAAAACCTTGCGCTTTCAAAGCTTTTGTAGTATTATATATCCAATAAAATAATAAAAATACACAGCCGCGGGGTCTCCCCGATGCTTTCGAATTACAAAACAGCCGCAAGATCCTTCGCTACGACCTGCGTCATCCTCGAGGAAGCGAAGCGACCGAAGGATCTGCAGGGTCTCCGCTCAAGGATGACAAGCGGCTGAGAGCAGTTCAACCGCATCGGTGTTCCGTGGCGATTTGTGCTGTTTAAAGGAGCTTTCCGATGGCTGATATATTCGACTTGTTTAAAAAAATAGAAAGCGGAAGCAACGCGCACGCGCCCGTGACAAAGATAGTTGCCTGCCTCGGCAACCCCGGTACGGAATATGCGCAAACGCGCCACAACTGCGGCTTTATCTGTGCCGATCATCTTGTTGAAAAATTCAGCGGTTCGCCGTGGAAGCTGCGCTTCAAGTCGCTTTGCTCCGAATGCACCATCGGCGGTGTACGCGCGCTTGTTATGAAGCCGCAGACCTATATGAACCTCTCCGGTGAGGCTGTGCGCGAGGCGATTGACTTCTATAAGCTGGAGCCCGCGGCGGTTACCGTTATATGCGATGATATAAACTTCGAATGCGGCAGACTCCGCATCCGTAAAAGCGGCTCCGACGGCGGACAGAAGGGGCTGCGCAGCATCATAACCCATCTCGGCACCGATGCATTCCCCCGCATTCGTCTCGGCGCGGGTCAAAAGCCCGAAAAGTACGATATGGCAGACTGGGTGCTTTCCAAATTTACAGCCGATGAGCAAAAGGCGCTTATCTCCTGCCTTGGATGTGCCGCAGATGCCCTGCCCCTTATATTCGCAGGTGACGTTGATGCCGCTATGTCGCGCTTCAACGGCACCGGCAAGAGCTAAACGATATGATATACGACGGAATAAGACTTGACAACACCTACGCGAAGCTTACAAAGGCTATCGATAACGAGCTTGCTTCGCCGAACCGCCTGCCCCTGTATCTTACGGGTGTGTGCGGAGGTGCGGACACTGCGCTTTGCTGTGCGCTTGCAAGGGATAAGGGGCCTATCCTCGTCCTTGCGGGCACGGAGCGCGAGGCGGCAAGGATCTGCGGCGGAATGAACGCCTGCGGTCTGCGCGCCGCCGTTTTCCCCGGCAGAGAGCCGGTTCTATACAACATCGCTGCCTCCCGTACCTCCGAGTACGAGAGGCTTAAGGTGCTTTTACGTATCAAGCGAGGTGAGCTTGATGCGGTAATTGCAGTACCGGGCGATGCAGTTGGCTACACTATGCCCCCCGAGATACTCGACCTTTCCGGCTTTAAGCTTGAAAGGGGAATGGAGTTTGACCCTGCAGCGCTTGATGCCGCCCTCCTTATGCTCGGCTACGTTAAATGCGAGATGACGGAGGCCCCCGGTCAATACGCGCGCAGAGGCGGAATTGTGGATATATTCCCCTCCTTTTCCCTTGATGGCGACACCCGCCCCTTCAGAATTGAATTTTTCGGTGACGAGATCGACCGCATCGGCATCTTTGACACCGACACACAGCGCACCGAGGAGAATCGCGACGAGCTGTTCGTTTCCCCCGCGCGCGAGCTTCTGCTCACCCCAGAAATTACGGAGAAGATACACAAATCCGTTATTAATCTAAAAAAGAAGGCAAAGACCGCAGAGGGCGAAAAGGAGCTCTCCGGTGAGCTTACCGCAATCGAGTGCGGAATGCCCATTGACTTTGCCGATAAATATATCACCCTCGTTTACCCGCAAAAAAGCACTTTGACGGATTATTTTGACCGTAATCGCCCCGTTATCGTATGCGGCAAGAACGCAATGCGCCAGCAGCTTGATGCTGCACTGTGGCGCGAGCGCGAGAACCTCACCGCCCTGCTTGAGGCGGGCACCATCGACCCGAAGTACGCAAGCTTTATGCATGATGAGGGATATCTTAACAAATTCCTTGACGACCACGCAACGCTGTTTCTTGACAGCTTTGTATCCTCCTCCGGCAAGGGTCAAGGCGGGCTTTTCACCCTCAACTGCCGCTCCGGCTCCGTTACGGGCAACAAGGAGCTTATCCTTGCCGATATCGAGGACTATTTAAAGACAGGCTATCGCATAGTTATCGCCACGGCATCCTCACACGAAAGCGAGGTGCTTGGCAATATGCTGCGTGAGAAGGATATTGCCGTCTCCGTGGTTCCCGACGGCAAGCTTGATTGCACAGCACTCGTCCAGCACGTTATTTACCTCACCGTCCTTCCGGGTGCAGAGAGCTTTGAGCTTACCTCTGCAAGATTCATCTTCATTTCCCTTGCCTCTCTCGGCGAGGTGAAGAAGGGATCATTACGCCGCGCAAAGCACAAAAAGAACGGAGATACCAAGAAGCTTACCTCCTATGCCGATTTGCAGGTTGGCGACTACGTTGTACACGAAAACTGCGGTATCGGCCGATACCTCGGCATTCAACAGCTGACCGTGGACGGAGTTACAAAGGATTATATCAACATTCAGTACGCGGGCAAGGATAAGCTTTTCATCCCCACCTCGCAGCTTGATATGGTTTCAAAATACATCGGCGCCCATTCCGATGACGGACTGCTGAAGCTCTCAAAAATGGGCGGTGCCGAATGGAAGCACGCAAAGAGCCGCGCCAAGAGCGCCGTCAGCGATATGGCTAAGGAGCTAATAAAGCTTTATGCCGAGCGTATGCGTCTTCCGGGCTTTGCGTTCCCCAAGGACGATGATTATCAGCGCGAGTTCGAGCTTGCCTTTGAATATGAGGAGACCGACTCCCAGCTTGATGCTATCCTCGATATAAAGGAGGATATGCAGCAGCCGCACCCGATGGACCGTCTGCTTTGCGGCGACGTTGGATACGGAAAAACGGAGGTTGCGCTTCGTGCGGCATTTAAGGCAATGGAGGCGGGCAAGCAGGTTGCTCTTCTCTGCCCCACCACCATACTTGCCTTCCAGCATTACACCACCGCGCTTGCGAGAATGCGCGATTTCCCCATTCGAATTGAAATGATCTCCCGCTT
>JAFOAB010000136.1 GCA_017382555.1 Clostridia bacterium | reverse complement strand
TTTAAATAACAAGACATCCCGTTTCATTGAAGCGGGATGTTTTTTAATTATATCGTGCTGCGCACGGTGAAATCTTCGCTTATGCTCAGATGAAATCGAAGCCTGCGGCTTCGATGAAATTAAATCCACCCATCCGCCGTCGAGGCGGATTTCATCCCCGCAGGGGATTTCATCTGCGTGCAGATTTCACCCACACGCAAGGGTGGATTTAGTTGACAAAAGCCTAACGCAAATGCGTTAGGCTTTTGTCTGGCACCCGCAACGGGAATCGAACCCATAACTAACCCTTAGGAGGGGTTTGTTATATCCATTTAACTATGCAGGCAAATTTATTCACTTGACCAAATTAGTTTATCACAGCTTTTTGTTTTTTGCAATAGCTAAAACAAAAATTGCCGAGCGCAAAAAAGGTACTTGACACAAGGCTATGATAATAGTATACTATATTATGTATATAAAATCGGGAATACTATGCAGTTTTTTCGGTATTTATACTCGCCCGATGCGGCGTGCACCGCAGAAGGCATACGGTATTTGATAATTAAACAACAAAGAAAAGGAGGTGCTGAAAATGCAGTGGCTTTATTTAGGCATTGGCGCCGCAGTAGCAGCCGTGATTTTCTTCTTTATCGGAAGAATCAACGGAATTGCATACCGCAAGAAGGTTGCCGAGGCTGAGATCGGCTCCGCGGAGGAGCAGGCTAAGAGAATCCTTGAGGAAAGCCTTAAGACCGCGGAAACAAAAAAGAAGGAAGCTTTGCTCGCAGCGAAGGAAGAGATAATCAAGCTCAAGACCGATGCTGACGAGGAAATGAAGGAGCGCCGCAAGGAGATCTCCAAGCTCGAACGCCGCACAATGGCAAAGGAAGAAGCGCTTGACGCGAAGACCGAAGCCCTTGAAAAGAAGGAAGAGCTTATCCAGAAGAAGGCAAAGGAAGCCGACGAGCTGAACGAGAAGATCAAGGAGACCTTGAGCTCCCAGATCGCAATGCTCGAGAAGATCGCAGGCTATTCCGCAGAGCAGGCAAAGGCCGAGCTTCTCTCCCGTATGGAATCCGAAACCAAGCACGAAATGGCAGTTCGCCTGACGGCTATGGAAGCGGAGTTCAGAGAAAGAGCGGACAGCAAGGCAAAGGACCTTATCGCACTCGCCGTACAGCGCTGTGCTGCCGACCACATCAGCGAAATTGCCATCTCTGTAGTTAACCTGCCCAACGAGGAAATGAAGGGCAGAATTATCGGTAGAGAGGGCCGCAACATCCGCACTATTGAAACGATGACCGGTGTTGATCTCATCATTGACGACACACCCGAGGTTATCACACTTTCCGGATTTGATCCCGTCAGACGCGAGATTGCAAGAATTGCGCTTGAGCGCCTTATTACGGACGGAAGAATCCATCCCGCACGCATTGAGGAAATGGTTGAAAGAGCCCAGAAGGAGGTTGAGACCTCCATCAAGCAGGCGGGCGAAAAGGCGACCTTTGAGACAGGTGTTCACGGACTTAACCCCGAGCTCATCAAGCTTCTCGGCCGCATGAAGTACCGTACAAGCTACGGTCAAAACGTACTCAGACATTCAATCGAGGTTTCTCTGCTTTCCGGCATTCTTGCCGACGAGCTTGGCGCTGACAGCACGCTTGCAAAGCGCGCAGGTCTGCTCCACGATATCGGTAAGGCAATGACCGCAGAGGTAGAAGGTACGCACGTGCAGATCGGTATAGACATCGCACGCAAGTACAAGGAGAGCAAGGAGGTCATCCACGCCATCGAGGCACACCACGGTGACGTAGAGGCAACTTCTCTTATCGCTCTTATCGTTCAGGCGGCAGACGCAATTTCCGCCGCAAGACCCGGCGCAAGACGCGAGGATCTTGAAAACTACATCAAACGTCTCCAGAAGCTTGAGGAGATTGCCAACGGCTTTGAGGGCGTAGAAAAAACATTTGCAATTCAGGCGGGACGCGAGATCCGCGTTCTTGTAAAGCCCGAGCAGATCTCTGACGACGATATGATCCTTATTGCAAGAGATATCGCACGCAAGATCGAAAACGAGCTTGAGTATCCCGGCCAGATCAAGGTACACGTTATCAGGGAAAGCAGAGCATGCGACTTTGCTAAATAACCCTAGTGCGCATCGTGAGATGCTTTATATATATTTACATACAGCTATTTTGGGTAGTTATAGCGGTTTTACCGCGTTGTAAATATAATCGAGGGGCTGTAGAAATACAGCCCCTTTAATTTTTATTGGATTGGAATTTATATGAGAATACTTGCACTTGGAGATATATTCGGAGACGAAGCGGTAAAATACGTTTCCGCAAGACTTGGAGACGTAGTACACAAGCTGAACGTCGATCTGACGGTTGCGAACTGCGAGAATGCGTCGGGCGCGCAGGGTGTTGAGCCGCAGGCGGCGGAGAGCCTGCTTGCCGCGGGCTGTGACGTACTGACGGGCGGCAACCACAGCTTTGGCAGACCGGCATTCCTTTCCTACGTAGCAGACAAGGAAAACGTGCTCAGACCCGCAAATTATCCCTCCTCCGCGCCCGGAAGCGGATATACCATAGTACGCGCCGCAAGCGGCGAGCGCGTGCTTGTAGCCAATTTACGCGGCAACGGAGACATGGCTCCAACGCTTGCCTGCCCCTTTGAAACACTTGAAAAAATTCTTGAGTACGAGAAGGGCAATTACGATATCTGCGTACTTGATATGCACGCAGAGTACACAAGCGAAAAGCTTTGTATGCTTTATGCCTTTGACGGCAGGGTGAACGCCATCTTCGGCACGCACACGCACGTCCCCACCGCAGATGCGAAAATTACGGAAAAGGGCACGGGCTACATTACCGACCTCGGTATGTGCGGACCCGTGAACAGCATTCTCGGCGTTGAATGCGAGGCGATACTGCACAATATGCGCGACAAGCTTCCAACACGCTTCATTACAGCGCAGGGGCCTGTAAAGGCGATGGGCGCGGTATTCGAAACGGACGCACAGGGCAAATGCATCAAGGTCTCAAGAATTGAGTTCTGACACCAAAACACACATATTTTTTTGAATTTTCGCCTTTTTTTCGTTAAAAATGCTTGAAAAAGATAAAAAAGCATATTATAATGAACTGAGTGACGGTGGGAAAAACAAATTTGCCCCGCCGCGGAAAGAAGTGTGTTATGACAGAAGTGCTTAAGGTATCCGCAACCTCAAATCCAAATCAGGTCGCCGGTGCCATAGCCGGCTCTATCAGACAGCAGGGCTCGGCTGAAATTCAGGCGATAGGCGCTTCGGCCGTAAATCAGGCAATCAAAGCAGCCGCTATTGCCTGCAGCTTTATGGAGCCTATTGGCGTCAAGCTTGCCTTCAAGCCGTCCTTTATGGAGATTGAGACAAACGGTGAGGTACGCACCGCCATCCGCCTGGTATCTGTTATTCTTGAATAAATCTTGTAAAAAAAATTGAGTTCCGCTGAAGCCGATTCAGCGGAACTCTTTTTTTACTTTAAAAATACCGTCTGCCAAGTGGAAACGTCCGTCATGCTTACAAGGCCGAAGGTATCGTTTTCAAACTTTTCACCGTCGTCAACGTTCGTAAGCTGTGCATTGAACATCAATACTTCCGCAAGACCGGGAACGAGAGACTTATCAAAGGTAATCTCCACAACGTAGCCGTGGCTGTCCTTATTTCCCACTGTTACGGTATTAACGGCAAAGGCGATCTTATCCTTATCCACGTTTTCGTACGTCTTGCCGTTATAATGCTGAACGCGGTCAACGCCCTCGGAGTTTACGGTTATCTTCAAAAACTCGGTCGCACCCTCGGCAGCGAGGAAAAGAATATCCTTATCGTCCTCGCAAAGCTTTCTGTCAAGGCGCTCGGTAAGCACCGTTATCTTATCCCCGTCATAAGCAAAGCGGTATGCGCTCTGCGCCTGAGAAACGGAGCCGATGAACAGCGCATCCGTATTCTGCGTCCAATCCGCAGGGTCTGCGGTAAGAGGCGCCTTCATATTTTTTGCATTTATGCGGTGGTTGAGATACAGCTTGCCGTAGGTAATAAAGGTAATGGAGCTGTTGTTTACCGTACGCTTATCCTCATACGCGGCGTATACGGAGTGGTCGGTATCCTTTTCAAGCGTGCCCCACATAACGCTGGAGGAAATGCTTGCAAAGGGCTTATCCTCCGTGCCGAAATCCTTGCCCTCGGCATTACCGAGCTTCACAAGAAAGCTGTTATTTGCGTAGGAAAGCACCGTTTCGCCGGACGGGAACTGCGCAAGATACGGTCCCGCACCGCGGAAGAGATTTGTGCTTCTCTCGACGGGTCCGACCTCCTCAAGCCCCAATTCCTTTGCCCATCCGTCTTCGGAATATCCGATGGAAATGAAATACTTATTATCAAGCTGACGGGACTCACACGCAAGCATCAGCTTGCCGGAATTCAGCTGAAGCATAACGGGCATCTGATCGTTAAATATCTTTCTGCCGTCAAGCATTCCGATATAGGACTGCATAACGCGCTGTGCGGTATAGGGCGCACCCGTTACCTCCGGTGTCCACGTTTCGCCGTTATCGGTGGAGCGCACTATCGCCGCACCGCTGGAGCGAATGGTGTTGTTATAGCCGTAGAGGTGAACGTACGGCGCCGTATGCGTAAAGGTGCAATAAATCGTGCCGTTTTTATCCTGCAAAAGATGCGGCTCCCAGTTCATACCGACGTAAATGGTCTTCGGCTCGCTCCACGTTTCGCCCTTATCCTTGGAGATGCGAAGCGCAATACCGCTCTTGGAGAGATCCTTTGTGTAGGTTTTTTCCGTTCTGTAGGAGTAAGCGACAAGCAGATCGCCGTTTTGAAGCTCCACGGCATCCGCCGTTGCGTACAGCGTGCGGTCGCCACCCGCAAGATTTTCGGACTCCGCAAGGGGCTTTGCCTTACCCCATTCCACGCCGTCCGCGCTCTTCATATACATAATGCTCGGGCCGGTCTGTCCCGTATTATAGAACAGAATAAAGCTGCCGTCCGAAAGCTTCTTTATGCGCGGATAGAATGCGGTATTGGTGCCGAGCGCCGTTGCCCTGATGCTCACGGCATTGCGGTAATCAAGCTCGATGGACGAGCCCGAAAACTCACCTGCGTGGCTGTCGATAATTGCCGCATCGGTATTCAGCTCACCGATCGCGCTTATTCTAACGGTTTCCTTTTTCACTTCCGTAACCTCCGCCGTAATGGGCTCGGTGGTATCGTCTGCCGTTGTGTCGGTTATTGCGGGGGCACCGCAGGCTCCGAAAAGCAGTGTACATAGCAGGAAAAACGGCAAAAATGCCGTTTTTCCCTCAAAAAGCTTTATTTTCATCAGTCTTTCTTCCATTCAGCGAACTGCTTGTTAAGCTCCTCTATCTCCTTAAGTGCCGCATTTTCGGAGCCCTTGTAGAAGGAGGAGAAACGGTTGGTGCGGGACTGCATAATGGTTGTAAGCTTGTTTGTATAAGTACCGATTCGGTAGTAAATACCTACGTCAAAGCATCTGTTGCCGAAGATTATATCAAGGCACACGATGCTCTCCTCGTCCTTAACGTCACGTCCGATAAGGGTCTGATCGTAATATGCGGGCTTTACGATGTTGTAGGACTCGTATGCAATAGCCTCGGTAAGCGCACCGATAACGGGAATATCGTCATCGTCTATGTACTTTTCCACGCACATCATAACGGAATAGGTAGCTCCAACGTAGCTGCCGTACTCCTCCTGTGTCTCATCGTACTTGGGGTAAGGGAGTATACCGAAATCAAGAGAGGAATCTCTGTGCTTCGGTACGGTATTAAGAACGGTGCAGTTAAAAAGCGCACGCTGCTCGTCGAACATCTTAACGCGCTCTGCATCCCACTTAGTGGAATCAAGCTGAACGGTGTAGTTGAAGCACTGATTTGCATCAAAGAAAACGGTAGCGAACTTCTCTATCATGGTTTCGGAGCGGTCGCTGTACAGGGTAAGCGCAAGCTCGCCGTTGTCATCAACGGTTGCAATGCGGATACGGCTGCCCACCATCGCCGCCTGAAGCGCATCGTTCCATGTAAGAACTGCGTAACGGTCGTTTACCGTCATCTTATCGTCACCGTTTATATCACCGGAAACGTTCTTGCAGGCGTTAATGAACATATCAAGCGTCCATTTGCCTTCCTCGATAGCCTTATATACATCGGAGACGTTGATTCCCTGCTCCTTTGCAAGATCCTTTGAAAAGAGCACGCAGTGCGTTGCCATATTATCAACACAGCTGATGTCACCGGTGGTGAAGAACAGTCTGCCGTTGATGGTCAGATCCTCATAAGCATCAATATCCCACCATTTCTGCGAGCAATCGAGATAAGGGAGGGAGTTCATATCGTAAAGGAAGTCGCCGATTGCAAGCTGTGCCGCATCGTAGGTCGATACCTCGCAGATCGCATACTGGCTCTCGCCCGCGATAAAGTCCTCCATAACAGCCTGGAAGCCTACGCCATCGCCGTTTCCGCCACCGAAGATATCATTATACTTAATAACGATATCGTATTCGTCCTCTATTTTTGCATTTCTCTTGGCGATAGCCTCACTTACAAGCAAGTATCCGCCCTTGGACTCATCGCCAAAATCGTTGAACTTTCCGCCTATACCGCTTCCGGCAAGCAGAACGTTATAGGTGTATCCGTCATATGCTTCCTCGGGAATGTAGTTGGGACCGTCCTCGGGATATCTGAGCGGCACGGTGGTTACCACGGGTGTGGTATCCGGCGCGTCGGTCGTTTCTGCCGGGGGAGTAACGTTACCGCCGCAAGCAAAAAGCGATGCCGCAGTAATAAGAACAAGCAAAAGCGCTACTATTCTTTTCATAGCTTCCTCCAAAAAGATTATATTAATAAGGTAACATAAATCAAAAGCGAGGCGCAAGACAAAACAAAAAGTCAGCAAGACAAATATTGCGATGCTTTCACCCTTATTATATTGATGATAGCACACATTTTTTCATAGGTCAACATAAAACGAAAAAGGGTGCTTGGAAACAAGCGCCCTTTTTGCAAAATTATATTTCCATTAATTTCTGTGCGCGTATATCCCTTCCCTTGAACGGGAACACGGAATACTC
>JAFOAB010000135.1 GCA_017382555.1 Clostridia bacterium | reverse complement strand
TTGATAATTCACAAATTTCGCTTGCCGAAACTATAGATGAGGTGATCCGCCTTGCCACAGAAAAACAGCTTACCGCAAAATAACAACGAACAGAAGACAAGCCGCTTCTACCGCAACTTTGTTGCCACCTTCCACGGGCTTGCGGAATTTTTGTGGCCGCATACGGCACACGGAAGCCTGACACTTCCGGAGGGCGGATGCGTAATTTGCCCGAATCACATCTCCTTTGCCGATATACCCGTTGTTTCCTGCGTTTTCCGCGGAAGGACGCTTAAATATATGGCAAAAAAGGAGCTGTTCTTCTGGCCGCTCGGCTGTCTTTTCCGCGCGCTCGGCGCTTACGCGGTGGACAGAAAGAAGGGCGACGTCGGTGCGCTGAAGACCGCCATATCCGTTGCGGAGGCGGGGGACTGCGCAGTTATCTTCCCGCAGGGTCACCGCAACCCCGGTGTTGACCCCAGGGGGACGGTGGTACACGGCGGTGCTATGTTTGTTGCCAAAAAGGCAAACGTGCCGATAATTCCCGTGTATATTAAGGCGAAGAACAGAAAAGTGCGCTTCTTTTCCAAATTAGAGGTATTCGTTGCGCCGCCCATATACCCCGAAAGCTTTGCGGAGTACGGTGAAACGAATAACGAAGCGATGAAGAATGTCTTTTTGCGCGCTTGCGAAATGGAGGAGACGGGCAAATGGAGCTGAAGCTGCTTGAGGGCTCCGGCTTTTGCCCCGGAGTTTTACGCGCAACAAGAGAAATAGAGAACGCGCTTGCTTCCGGCAAGCGCGTACGCATCTGTGTGCTTGGAGAGCTTATACACAACCCAAGCTATATGGCAATGCTTGCCGACAGCGGAGTGGAGACTGTGGAGCTTGCCGACTGCGAGAGGATAGCCGAGGAAGCGGACACGAGAGGCAAGACCCTGCTGTTTATTCGCGCACACGGTGTGAGCGCGGAAAGCGAGGCACTGCTTCAGGCACTCAGTCGGGAGCATCCGAATTTCGAGGTGCGGGATATGACCTGCACGTTTGTCCGCCGCATACACAAAATAGTGGCGGAAAACACCTCCGACGACACGCATCTGCTGCTTTTCGGCACCAAGGGGCACCCCGAGGTCGAGGGCATTACGGGCCACGCAAGGGGCACGGTTACGGTTTTTTCCGACCCCGAGGCGATAAACGAGGAGCTTTTTTCCGCTATTGGTGAGAAATCCCGTGTTATTGCGGTTTCACAGACCACGCAAAGCACAAATCTGTGGAAAAAATCTCAAAAAAAAATCAAAAACCTATGTACAAATGCAGAAATGTTTGATACAATATGTAATGTTACCGAAAATCGGCAAGAAGGCACTGCGCGGCTTGCGCGTAATTCGGACGGCATGATAATCATAGGCGGAAGGTCAAGCTCCAATTCCAAAAAGCTTTACGAAACCGCGTATGAAAACTGCCCGAATACCGTGTGGATAGAGACGGCGTCCGAGCTTGACCCAAAATTCTTTAAGGGGGCTTGCAAGGTTGGCATCGCCGCCGGAGCATCTACGCCGGGGGTAATAATTGAGGAGGTTGTAAACAAGATGACTAATGATTTTACCATGGAAAACTTTGAGGAGCTTCTTGAAAGCTCTCTCAAGACATTAAATACAGGAGATGTGGTTCCCTGCATCGTTACTTCCGTAACTGCAGGCGAGCTTGGCGTTGACATCGGTGCCAAGGTTACCGGTGTTATTCCGAGAGACCAGGTTACCGACGATCCCGCAGCTAAGCTTGAGGATCTTTACAAGATCGGCGATACCTTTGAGGCATTCGTTATCAAGGTAAGCGACATCGAAGGTATGGCTACCCTTTCCAAGAAGAGAGTTGACTCCATGAAGAACTGGGGCACCCTCGTTGAGGCAAAGGAAAGCGGTGAGATTGTAGAAGGCAAGATCACCGAGGCTGTTCGCGGCGGCGTTATCGCTATCGTAAACGGCAACCGCGTATTCATCCCCGGCCGTCACACCGGCCTTGCTAAGGATGCTGACCTCACCGCACTCGTCGGTAAGGTTGAGAAGATGCGCATTATCGACATCAACGCTACCCGCCGTCACGCATACGGCTCCATCCGCTCTGTAGCTGATGAGGCAAAGAAGGCACGTGAGGCAGAGGTTTGGGCTTCCATCGAGGAAGGCAAGCACTACACCGGTCGCGTTAAGAGCCTCACAGGATTTGGCGCATTCGTTGACATCGGCGGCGTAGACGGAATGGTTCACAACACCGAGCTTTCCTGGAAGCGCATCAAGCACCCCAGCGAGGTTGTTAACGTTGGTGACGAGATCGAAGTATTCGTTAAGTCCTTTGACGCTGAGAAGCGCCGTATCTCCCTCGGCTACAAGACCCCCGAGATGAACAGCTGGTTCGTATTCGCAGGTCAGCATCAGGTTGGCGACGTTCTCCCCGTTAAGATCGTAAGCATTCTCCCCTTCGGTGCGTTTGCTGAGATCATCGACGGTGTTGACGGTCTTATCCACATTTCTCAGATCGCTGATCACAAGGTTGAGAAGCCTGAGGACGAGCTTAAGGTTGGCGACGTAGTGAACGTAAAGATCACCGCTATCGACGACGAGAAGCAGAAGGTAAGCCTCTCCATCCGCGCTCTTCTCCGCGACCTCAAGAACGAGGAAGCAGAGGAAGCTCCCGCAGCTGACGAAGAGTAAGATATACATATCCCCGATGCCCTCGGGCATCGGGGAATGTAATGAAAAAACGCTTTGCCCTTGTAGGGGACGTCGCCCTCGACGTCCCATTATTGACCAAACCCTTTTCCGCAGAAATTTTTCTGTAGACGAAGAAAGCAAGAAAAAGCAAAGCGAAGGCGTACAAATGTACGGCGAGCTGCTTTTTTGCAGTTTTCTGAAGTATACGGGAAAATTTCAAGAGAAACGGGCGCAGTAAATTTCTTTCGTAGACAAGCCGCGAGAGAGAAAGCAAAGCGCAGGCGTATTTACATACGTCAAGCTGCTTTATTTTGCCCCAAGTACATCTTGGGCGCAGAAAAATTTTCTGTAGGCGAAGTACAACGCAGGGAGCAAAACGCCGCCGTACCTACGTACGGCAAGTTGCTCGCAAGGCAGTACTGAAGCATACGGGAAATTTTTCAAGCACAAGCCGGTGTGATGGAATTGGCAGACGTGCCGGACTCAAAATCCGGTGGTAGCGATACCGTACGGGTTCGACCCCCGTCACCGGCACCATAACAAAAAGACACCCTTGCGGTGTCTTTTTTGTTATGTCTTTTATGGGTGGAGGGGGCGAACGGGTTGGTAGTGAATTGGCATCCGGGGGATGCCAAGAGCCAACCCGACCGAAGAACGAACGCCTTTAGGCGTGAGAAGCGCGTAAGCGCGGAGCGAAGCGACTGAAGGAAGTCGAGGGCGGAGAATTCGACCCCCGTCACCGGCACCAAAAAGAAAAGTCGCGTTAGCGGCTTTTTCTTTTTGTATTATTCATTTTTCATTATTCATTCTTCATTATTCATTAACTTCTCGCGATTTTTTTGCGTTCCACTTTATTTATTCACAATTTACTGTTATACTTACTGTATAAGACTTCAGATTGGAGGCTATAGGCGAAAATGAGCGAAAATTCCGTAGCATTATACGCTAACCAAATACTTGCGCAGATGTGCAAGGTGGTGGTTGGAAAAGATAAAGTTATACACAGAGCTCTTACCGCAATACTTGCAAAGGGTCATATACTGCTTGAAGACGTACCCGGCGTGGGAAAAACGACGATGGCGCTCGCATTTTCGCGCGTGCTTGACCTTGATTATAACCGCGTGCAGTTTACACCGGACGTTTTACCGTCTGACGTAACGGGTTACTCCATCCCCGACAGGAACACGGGTGAAATGCGCTATCAAAAGGGCGCTGTGCTGTGCAATCTCTTTCTTGCGGACGAGCTGAACCGTGCGACCTCGCGCACTCAATCTGCCCTGCTTGAAGCAATGGAAGAAAACCAGGTGACCGTTGACGGCATCAGTCACCCTCTGCCCAGTCCCTTTATCGTTATCGCTACGCAAAACCCCACGGGCGCGGCAGGAACGCAGATGCTACCCGACAGCCAGATGGACCGATTTGCCGTACGCCTCAGCCTCGGATATCCGAAACCCGAGGACGAGATGGCTATGGTACTTAACCGCCAAGGCGTTGATCCCTTAAAAAGCCTATCGCCGCTGATGAGCCGTAACGATCTTGCCGCCCTGCAGGAGGCGGTTGAAAAGACCTACGTGCACGAAGCAATTGTGAAATACATAGTTGACCTTATCACGGCTACGCGGGATTCCGAATATCTCCTGCGCGGAGCAAGTCCGCGCGCTACACTTGCCGTTACCGCTATGGCAAAGGCGGAGGCACAGCTTCACGCACGCGATTACGTAGTACCCGCCGACGTGCGCGAGGTCTTTGTTTGGACCGTTGCACACCGCTTACTGCTTTCATCCAAAGCAGAGGCGGAAAGAAAAACCGCCGAGGACGTTCTTTGCGGTATATTAGAGCGGATCCCCGCCCCCAAAACGCGCTGATATGATAAAAAACAGGTTATTATACTTCATAGCAGTAACGGCAAGCGCAGTTTTTTACGTTGCCTACGAGGAATGGATCTCTTGGATAATTCTTGCCGCTATGCTGATGCTTCCGTGGCTTTCGCTTGTGCTGAGCCTGCCTGCTATACTGCGGATGAGAATAAAGCTTGACGTTCCCGAGCGGATAACGCAGGGAAAGGAAGCAAGAGTAATTACAAAAGAGTGCTATTCTGCGGGATTCCCACCATACAGATACAAAATTAAGGTAACAAAGCCCATAACGGGCGAAGAGTGGGCAGTAAGTCCCTATGAATGCCTCCCCTCCGAGCATTGCGGCGGTCTTACCGTAAGCACCGCACGCACGGCGGTTTACGACTATTTGGGTCTTTTCCGATTCAGATTAAGGCAGGCGCCGTCTGCCATCGTCCGCGTAATGCCGAAAAACGAAAAGCTCCCCATACCCGAGGAATTAAAGAGCATAGCCGCGCGCTCGTTACGCGCAAAGCGCGGAGGAGGCTTTGCGGAAAATCACGAAATACGCCCCTACCATGCAGGAGATACGCTGAACCTGATACATTGGAAGCTCTCGGCAAAAGCGGATGGACTGATGCTCCGCGAGCCGATGGAGCCGGACCGCGGTCTTGCGCTTCTGACAATTGATATAAACGGCACACCCGACGAGCTTGACAGAAAGTTCAGCCGTCTTTTGAATTACGGCAGCTATCTTTTGGAAAACGGGGCGGCGTTCGAGGTGCTCGCCCTGACCGCAAACGGCATAGAAAAATGGGCGGTTCGCGAAAATTCGGATTGGAAGATCTGCGTGAACTCACTGCTTTGCGCTCCGTTTGCCCCAAAGGGCTCTGTCAAAGAGCAAAAATTCCAAACGCTTTGGCACTGCCACGTAGGAGGTGAGCCTGATGAAACGTAGCTCACTCCTTCAATGCCTGATCGGCGCACTTTTTGCCTTTCTGTTTTCAGTAAGCGCCGTGGGGCAGTTTATTACCGGTTTGGAGCTTGCGGAATCCGTGCGTTGGTTCATCCCTTGGTGCGCCTTGTTCTCCGCAGTTTGCGCCGCACTGTTTTATTTCAAATACGGATGGTGTACAGTGCTGTTGCTGACGGCGGGAGCCGGCTTTTGGACATACAGCAACACATCCGTTGCCGATCAGCTGAGCTCGCTTCTATGTAAGCTTACAACAAGCTACCAAAAGGTCTACGGTGTCAAAGCTATAGGCGTAAACAAAACGGATGAATTTGAGCTTGCGCTGTTGCTTATTGCGTTTCTTACCGCCGCAGCGGTAAGCTTATGCATCTGCCGCCGAAAGCGGGTGTGGGTAGCATTTTTGCCTGCAATACTCCCCTTTGCGGCGTTGTTGCCCGTAACGCTCACCGTGCCCGATGCGTTATATATGTATATGAGCATAGCCGGCATAGCCGCTCTGCTTATAACCGACCTCGTAAGAAGAAAGTACCCAAAGGGCTTTCCTGCGCTTACCCTGCACACGGCAGTTGCCGCGGCTCTGGCGTTTGCATTGCTGTTTACGCTTGTACCCGAGGAGGAATACGTGAACAGAGCGGCAAAAATGAACGACCGGTTTGAAAGCCTTTTTGAAAGCTCCGGATCGTCTCTTGACGGCATACTCGGCGGCTCGGGTTCGGGTATTTCCGTCTCTCAGTCGATCGACCTGAAGAATCTCACCCCAATAACCAACTTAACGTACACGGTTATGACAGTGGAATCGACCTTCGACGGACCGATATATTTGCGCGGAAGAAGTTACGATAAATATAACGGTATATCCTGGGCAGCAGCCGAAAACCGCAGAGACACCTTTAACTCAGGCGTTTCCCCCCTCGGTATGCTGACCATAACCACAAGCCGTATATCAAACGCCGTATATTTTCCCTATTATCCCGCCGGCAGAACTTATCTTTCAGACGGATTCTTAAAAAACAAGGATAACAAAAAGAAATATACGTTTACCGTATCTGCAACACCTGTCCGCTTAAACGGCTACGTAGCCGCCAATACCGATCTCCCGCCCGAGACGTATGCATGGGCAAGTGCGCTTGTTACGGAGATAACGGACTCGAATATGACGTCGGCCGAAAAGATCGAAAGCATAAGAAAATACGTCAGCAACAGCGCAGTGTATGACCGTTTTACCGCTTCAATGGAAAATGCGGGCGATGACTTTGCAAAATGGTTCCTTTTTGAGAGCGAAACGGGTTATTGCGCTCATTACGCCACGGCCGCAACCGTGCTGTTGCGCGCCGCCGGTATTCCCGCGCGCTACGTAGAAGGCTACTTCGTGCAGTGCACAGCAGGCGCAAAAACAGCAGTGACCAACCACCGCGCACACGCTTGGGCGGAATATTACGATTCGCGCTCCGGAATTTGGAACGTGCTTGAGGTAACGCCCGCGGAAGCGTTCTATGAAGATATGTCGTTCGATAACGGTACGTCTGACACTGAGCCGCCCGTTGCCGAGGAAACGGAGGCTCTTACAAAACCTCCTATCACTGAAGAGCCCCAGATCACGGAGGAACCGCAAAGCTCCGAAGTTACCTCCGCCGTAAGCGATAAGTCCGACGAGCCGAGCGTTAACGACAAAACGGCAGAGGATCGCTTCAAAGTGCCCAAATGGACAAAAAGGGTGCTTTTGACCGCATTTGCTTTGGCAGTTATCATACTGCAGGCAAGCATCCGCAGAACCGCAAAGCGCGAGCGTTGGAACGGCAAAATACCGAACGATACCGCACTTGCCCGTTTCAGGCAATGCGAATTTGCGGCAAAAATGACGAAAACCGACGTTCCCGCCACACTTGAAGCCATTGCATTAAAAGCAAAATTCAGCCAACATACCGTCAGCGACCGAGAGCTTGCGGAATTTGAAGCGTTCCGCAGAATACTGTTTGCAAAGGTAAAGAAGATGCCGTGGTACAAAAAGCTCATTATGTACTTGGTGCTTGCAATAGGGTAAAATAAAGAAATAGGGGCTGTAAAGAAACACAAGTTTCTTTACAGCCCCTAAGGGGATAGGAAAAAATGGCTGGAACGGGCAAATATCCACCCGTGAGGCGAACGAACGCCGTCACCGGCACCAAAAAAGAACGAAGCAGTGC
>JAFOAB010000134.1 GCA_017382555.1 Clostridia bacterium | reverse complement strand
GACGTAAAGGAAGCACGCGACGCTATGGAAGCAGCTGCTAAGACCTACGGCGAATATAAGAAGGTAGTATTCTACGATGCAGGCGATGCCAAGACCGCTATGCAGGAGGCAAAGGAGCTCGGTATCGAGTGCGCTGCTACCCTTATCAGCTGGCCCGCATACATCGCAGAGCTTATCGACACTAAGGCTCTTAACGTAAATAAGGGTACTGCTAAGTACACCTTCCAGGATCCCGCTGCTCTTACCCGCGGCATCGAGGATACCACCAGCGCAAGAAAGGTTCTCTCCGCTTGCGGCGAGCTTTGCGAGATGCTTCTCATCGGCAAGGCAACCGTTCTTGCAGGTCACAAGATCATGGCTGAGTATATGCCCGAGACCATCAAGGGTATGGCAGCTAAGCGTTGGGTAGACGCAAAGAACATGGGCGGCAGCCTTATGGTTACCGCTGATACCGCTGAGTATCTTGCTCTTGCGGCAACCAAGCCCGAGGGCTGCGAGCTTCTCACCATCGAGGAGGCTGTACTTAAATGCTTGTAAGCCTTAAGAAGATACTTGCAGACGCGGAAAAGGGCGGCTACTGCGTTCCCGCGTTCAACGTATACAATATGGAGACCGTAATGGGCGCCATCAAGGCGGCTGAGGAAACTCGCGCTCCCGTTATTCTCCAGATATATCCCCGCCTCATCAAGGAGGAGTGCGGATACTATCTTTCCCCCATCGTTGTTGCGGCGGCACACAAGGCAACCGTGCCCGTGTGCTTCCACCTCGATCACGGCCCCTCCGAGCTTGAGGCAACCCGTATCGTCCGTTGGGGCGCTACCGGCGTAATGCTTGACGGCTCCACTCTCCCCTTCGAGGAGAATATCGCGCTCACCAAGAAGGTTTGCGATATGTGCGCACACGTGGACGTTCAGGTAGAGGGCGAGCTTGGCCACGTTGGTACCACCAAGGATACCGATATGGACGAGTTCACTACTCCCGAGGATGCAAAGCGCTTCGTTGAGGAGACCGGTGTAATCTGCCTTGCAGTTGCTGTTGGAACCGCACACGGCAGATACTCCAAGCCCCCCAAGCTTGATATCGAGCGTATCAAGGCTATCCGCGAGGCTACAAACAACACCGCTCTCGTTCTTCACGGCGGAAGCGGCGTACCCGATGAGGAGATCAAGAAGGCTGTTAAGGCAGGTATCCGCAAGATGAACTTTGCAACCGATATCTGCTATGCATTCCTTGATTGCTGCAAGGAGCAGCTTGACGCTCCCGAGCGCATCATCGCAATAGATAACTTTATGAAGAAGCCCATCGAGGCTGTAAAGGAATTCTGTGTCAGCAGAATAAAGCTTGTTTCCGCTGACGGAAAGGCTGAGTAATGGCAAAGATAGTTGGCATCGGCGCTTGTGTTGCCGATACTCTTATCAACGTGCCGAGATACCCGACCGAGGATACTAAAATGCGAGCTACCTCCACCAAGGTAGCAGGTGGCGGCCCCGTTGCGACGGGGCTCGTTGCCGTTTCTAAGCTTGGTATCCCCTCCGGCTACATCGGCGTTCTCTCGGACGATAACGGCGGACTTTTCCTTAAAAAGGATTTTGAAAAATACGGCGTTGACACCGCAAATATCGAGATAAAGAGCGGATATCGCTCCTTTACCTCCGTCATTTGGCTTTCCGCGGAAAGCACCAGCCGCACCTGCGTGTTCGATAAGGGCGATCTTCCCGCTCTTACTCTTACCGAAGCACAGCTTAACGCTGTTGCGGAGGCGGACATCCTTATGGTAGACGGCAACGAGCTTGATGCGGCTGTTGAGGCGGCAAAGCACGCGCATAAATTCGGCACCAAGGTGCTTTACGATTGCGGCGGACTTTACCCCAACGTGGAGCGTCTGCTTGCCGAAACGGATATTATGATCCCCTCCGAGGAGTTCGCTATGGGTCACACCGGCGAGAAGACTGCGGAGGACGCGGCAAGAAAGCTTTACGAGACCTATCACCCCGAGGTAGTTGTTGTAACTCAGGGCAAGCGCGGCGGTATTCTTTACAACGGTAAGGATATCATCAGCTACCCCATCTACCCTGCAGAGGTTGTGGATTCCAACGGCTCCGGCGACGTATTCCACGGCGCGTATGCGGCAGGTCTTGCATACGGCTTCGATTTCGAGAAGTGCTGTCACTTCTCAAGCGCAGTTTCCGGCATCAAGTGCATGGGCATCGGCGCAAGAGAGAGCGTTCCCTCTTTTGACAGAGTAAAAGAATATATGAAGGAGAACGGTTATGAACTTTAAAAAGACTTACGTGCCCGCAAAGGGCTACACTCGCGTTTGCGAGATAGACAAGTGCTCCCTGAAGAAGCTTGAGTTCGGTATCATCGAGCTCGACGCAGGCGAGACCCTTAACTTCAAGACCGAGGATAAGGAATTCGCATTCATTATGCTCGAGGGTCACTGCAACGTAACCTGCGGCGACAAGAAGTGGGAGAACGTTGGTAACAGAGCAAACGTTTTCGAAAACAAGAAGGCAGAATCCATCTACGTTGGTAGAGACGACGAGTGCGATATCACCGCTATCGACCACATCAAGATAGCTGTTTGCGGCACTCCCGTAGCAGAGAAGACCGAGGCACAGGTCCTCCGCGAGGATCACGTTGTACTCAAGACTCTCGGCCGCGTTCCCTTCGAGCGTGAGACCAGCTTCCTTATCGACGGTAACAGCAATGCCAAGGTTCTTACCATCGGCGAGTGCTACGTTACCGAGGGTAACTGGGCAGGCTTCCCCCCTCACAAGCACGACGAGAACAATATGCCCACCGAGTGCATCTGCGAGGAGATATACTACTTCCTCTACGAGCCTAAGCAGGGCTTTGCAGTTCAGTGCCTCTACACCGCCGACGGCGAGATAGATGAGGCATACCGCGTACAGAACGACGAGCTGGTTGAGTTCCCCTACGGTTACCACACCACCGTTTCCACCCCCGGCTACAAGACCTACTTCCTGTGGCTGATGGCAGGCGATTATCAGGGATTCAACCGCAGCAACGATCCTATTCATGACTGGATTAAGTGATAACAGCGTTTTGCGCTGTTATCACAACGATATAAATTCCTTCGGAATTTGCGATATTCCAAAGGAGCGATATGCCTACGGCGCGATATGTGCCCTAAGGGCACGAGAAAGGTAGAATCCGAAGGGATTTATATCATATCGCAACCGAGCGAAGCGAGGTTATATCGCATTTTGCAGGATGCAAAATATATCGCGTTCGCTTGCGAACATATCGCATAAACTCTATTCATTATTCATTAAAAAAGATGCACAAGGATGCATTTGTGCATCCTTGTGCATCTTTCACGTTTTCGCGGTCATCCTTGAGCGCAGGCGTTTTCCCTTAGATTCTTCGCTACGCTCGAGAATGACGAAGGGAAAACGCAAAGCGAAGGATCTCGCGAAAAGATATGAGGTAATTATGAAATACTTACTTGGTGTAGATTTCGGCGGCGGTGCGTCGAAGGCAACGCTTCTCGGTGTTGACGGAAAGGTATACGCTACCGCCACCTATGAATATCCCACGCATTATCCCGCGCCCGGCTGTGCAGAGCAGGACCCCGAGGACTGGTACAAGGCTACCGTTGCAAACGTGCGTGCCGTTATGGAAAAAAGCGGCGCCGCACCCACGGATATCCTTGCCCTCTCCCTTGATGCGGCTACCCACACCGCCGTGCTGTGCGATAAGGACGGCAAGGCTGTCCGCCCCGCTATCTACTGGACGGACACCCGCACAGTAAACGAGGTAAAGGAGCTTCGCGCAAAGCACGGCTCTCTTATCTTCGAGCAGGCGCTTCACAACGTTGATACCATCTGGACTCTCCCGCAGATTCTGTGGGTAAAGAACAACGAGCCGGAGCTTTTTGCAAAGACCGAGCGCATTATGTTCGCAAAGGACTACGTGCGCCAGAAGATCACCGGCGACAGAGTTACCGACCGCATCGAGGCGCAGGGAAGTATGCTCTACAACTGCCTGACAAACGAGTGGTCGAAGGAGCTTTGCGAGATGGCGGGCGTGCGCTTCGATCAGCTGCCCGAGCTTGCAGATCCCACCGACATCGTCGGTAAGGTTTCCGCTACTGCGGCTGCCGATCTCGGCATTGCGGAGGGCTGCCCCGTGCTTGCGGGTATGACGGACACGGTTGCGGAGGTTTTTGCCGCAGGTGCCGTAAACAAGAAGAACGTAACGCTCAAGCTTGCAACCGCAGGCAGAATCTGCGTTATTACCGACAAGGCGCACCCCTCCGTGCATCTTGTTAACTACAGCCACATCACAAACGGCCTTTGGTACCCCGGTACTGCAACCAAGGCTTGTGCTTCCTCTCTGCGTTGGTTCAGGGACACTCTCGGCTGTATGTCTTACCGCGAGCTTGACGAGGGTGCGGAAAAGATCTCCGTAGGCTGTGACGGTCTTATGTACCATCCCTACTTAAACGGCGAGCTTACCCCCTATGCCGATCCCGCTCTCTGCGGCTCCTTTATCGGCATTCGCGCAGGCCATACCAAGGCGCACTTCACCCGCGCGGTTTTGGAGGGCGTTGCACTCTCCCTTATGGACTGCAAGAAGGCGCTTGACGGCCTCAATATCCCCATGGACGATTACGCAACCGCAATCGGCGGCGGTGCGGCGTCTCCCCTCTGGCGCCAGATCGTTTCCGATGCTCTCGGAATTAAGCTTCAAATACGCAACGTAAGCGATTCCTCCTTCGGCTCCGCTATGCTTGCGGGTATCGCTACGGGCGTTTTCGCATCCCCCGAGGACGCACTTGCAAAGTGCTCCGAAATAAAGAGCGAAACTCTCCCCAACCCCGAGAACACCGAAAAGTACGAAAAGATGTTCGAAAAGTATAAAGCCGTTCACGATGCGTTGGCACCGATTTACCATGCGTGATGCAAAGCATCACGCAGCGATATAAATTCCTTCGGAATTTGCGATATTCCAAGGGAGCGATATACGCTGACGCGTGCGATATGCCTGCGGCGCGATATACCTGCGGTGCGATATGCCTCGCAGATTCTTCGCTTCATTCGCCTTGTCATCCAAACGCATCTCGCGTAAGCGAGATAGACGCGACCGAAGGGAGCCGACCGCTTGCGGTCGATGATAGGAGGGAGCAAAGCGACCGAAGGATCCGGGCGAATTCGCTCGAGAATGACAGCGAGGCACGATATGCCTGCGGGCACGAGAAGGAGGCAAAAATGCCCAAAATACTTGTACTTGCAAAAATAATAGAAGGCGATCTCAATCCCTTTGACGGGGCGGCGCTGGAGGCGGCGCTTCGTGTTAAGGATGCGGAGGTCACCGTTATCTCGATGTGCCCCAAAACGGCGGAGACAGCGCTTCGCGCGCTCACCCGCCTTGGTGTACACCGTGTGATACTGCTTTCCGACCGTGTTTACGCAGGCTCGGATACTCTTGCGACATCCTATATCCTCTCCCTTGCCGTCAAGCGCGAGGAATATGATATGATATTCTGCGGCCGTCAGACCACGGACGGAGATACGGGTCAGGTCGGACCTTGTCTTGCGGAGATGCTCGGCATTCCTTGCCTTACAAACGTAATGCAGCTGCCGGAGATAGGAGAGGGAAGTGTAAAATGCACCACTCGCTTCGGTGAGGAGGAGGCATCTCTTCCCGCGCTTCTCACGTTTGAGAGGATGTGCAATCTCCGTGCGCCCTCCATCTTCTCGCGCGAAAAGGATATCGAGATACTTACAAACGATGATATAGGTGCCGATCCCGCGCGTTGCGGTCTCGGTGGCTCTCCCACCCGTGTGCTTTCCGTGGAGGAGAACGACAAGGGCAGAAGGCATTGCACCTTTATTTCGTCGGCGGAGCTTCCCGCATTGCTTGAGTCCCTTGCGGGCGAAAGCGCGAAAAGGGAGGAATATCGCGAGGCGGAAAGCAAGCTGGAGCACATCGTTACCGTCGGCAAAAAGCCGTACGCACGCGCGCTTGCGCTTGCAAAGAGGGTAACGGTTATCGAAAGCACGGATTTCGAGGATATCTGTGCCGAGGTGAAGCGTCTCGACCCCGATGCGGTGCTTTGGCCCGCAGATCTGTGGGGCAGAAGAACGGCGCCGCGCCTTTCCGCGCGTCTCGGATGCGGTCTCTGTGCCGATTGCACCGATCTTGAAACGGATGGCGAAACGCTGTTTATGCACCGTCCCGCCCGTAGCGGCAACGTGGTTGCAAAGATCAAGTGCGTCACCCGTCCCCAAACTGCAACCGTCCGCTGTGCGGACAGCGCAGGCGGCATCATCATTGCCGCGGGAAAGGGAATAGAGGACAGACTTGACGAGGTCAAGGCCCTTGCCGACAAGTACGGTGCGGAGCTTTGTGCATCCCGTCCGCTTGTCGATGATGGCAAAATGCCCTACAGCGCACAAATAGGTCTTACCGGCAGAAATGCCGCGCCTGCGGTATATCTCGCCATCGGCATATCGGGTGCGGTGCGCCACACCTGCGCAATCGAGAATGCGGGCAAGATCATCGCGTGGAATCCCGATAAGGGGTCGCGCATTTTTGATTATGCCGATTTCGGCATAGTCGAAAGCTTCTGAAAAATCACCGTATACTTCGTTGCGGGCAGAAAAGCACCTCGACGTACGCTATGTACGCCTTCGGTTTGCTTTTCTGCCCGCGCCTCGTCTACGGCGATTTTTCTCTTTATGGAACTTTTTTCCTCAAACGCCCCGAGATCCTTCGGTCGCGTTCGCGCCTTTTTGTCATGCTCGAGCGTAGCGAAGCATCTAAAAGGCACGAATTATCGCTCCCTCAAGGATGACACGGGGCGTGAGACGTTTTGCGGCGGGAGCAAGCCTATTCGCGCGCCACAAGGCCCCGCTGTACCCCGCCCTACAATTTGCACCGTTTTGCCGCAATGCGACTGTTTGTGGATTTCTCTCTATTTATCATATTTGTGTGTTTTTATCATAAAATTCTATAAAAAAACCGCAAAAATATGCAAAAAAGTACTTGCTTTTTCTGTTCTGCGGTGTTATGCTATATGAGCCGCGTAAAAAGGGGCAATTTTTTATGCCCAAAGCGGCTCTATAATATATATAAAGGAAGCGATTTTTGTGAGTACATTACTTTCCGTGTCCATAGCGTTGCTTGGCGGTCTTTTGATGACACGCGCGTTCAAGCCGTTTAAATTACCTGCCGTTACCGCGTATCTTATTGCGGGCGTGCTGATTGGCCCTTACTGCCTCGGCGCTCTCGGTATTGACGGTCTCGGCTTCCCCACCGGCGAGGCTGTTGCCGCTCTCGGTCTGATCTCCGAGGTTGCGCTCGGCTTCATTGCATTCTCCATCGGTAACGAGTTCCGTGTCGAGGAGCTGAAGAAGACGGGTAAGCAGGCATTTACCATCGGTATTTTCCAGGCGCTCGTTGCCGCTCTCTTCGTTGACCTCGCGCTTTTCGGTATGCATCTGCTGATGCCCGATAAGCTCACCGTTCCCCAGCTCATCACCCTCGGTGCTATCGCAACCGCAACCGCACCTGCCGCAACCCTTATGGTCGTTCGTCAGTACAAGGCAAAGGGACCCCTTACCAATCTCCTTCTGCCCATCGTTGCTCTCGACGATGCCGTAGGTCTTATCGTTTTTGCGGTTTCCTTCGGTATCTCCAAGACCCTCGTAAGCGGTCAGGTGGATCTTTTCTCCATCATCGTAAACCCCATAGTGGAGATCATCCTCTCCCTCCTGCTCGGTGCTATCATGGGTTGGGTGCTTACTCAGCTTGAGAAGCTCTTCAACTCCAATACCAACCGTCTCAACCTCACTATTGCCGCAGTATTCCTTACCGCCGCAATCTCTATGGTTGACTTCCACGTTGGCCCCGTACACGTATCCTTCTCCTCTCTGCTTGTATGTATGATGCTCGGAACCGTGTTCTGCAACATCTGTCCCCTTTCCCACGATCTTATGGCGGCATCCGACAAGTGGACCTCCCCCCTCTTCGCTACGTTCTTCGTGCTTAGCGGTGCGGAGCTGGAGCTTGACGTGTTTACCGACTGGGCGATCATCGTAATCGGTCTTGTTTACATAGCGTTCCGTTGCCTCGGTAAGTACTTCGGTACCTTCGCAAGTGCAAAGGCAACCAAGTGCTCCCCCGAGATCTGCAAGTACCTCGGTATCACCCTGTTCCCTCAGGCGGGCGTTGCGCTCGGTATGTGCTCTATCGCAATGCAGATAGGCGCGCAGGGAACCCTCATCCGTAACATCACCCTCTTTGCCGTTCTCATATACGAGGTATTCGGCCCCGTTATGACCCGTCAGGCACTCAAGGCAGCAGGCGATATTAAGCCTATGTCCGACGAAGTGAAGATGCGCCGTCATGCTAAGCTGGCGGAAGCGGAAGAGAGAAGAACTAAGTAATCGAATATTGAAAAAACCGCCTGCGTGTCATCCTCG
>JAFOAB010000007.1 GCA_017382555.1 Clostridia bacterium | reverse complement strand
GAAGTTGACGCCAATCTTCTTAAACGTTGAGGCATCAACTGCAGAAAGCACCACGGTGCTGTGTAGCTCCGTTCCGCGGAGCTGCTTGAGCGCCTCAAGCGCGCGGGCGGCGTAATCATCCGTAGCCGCACACACGGAAAGCGCAATCAGCGTTTCGTCCGTATGGAGACGGGGGTTGTTGTTGCCGAGTATTTCGGTCTTCAAGCGGCAGACGGGCTCAATAACGCTTTGGGAGATAAGCTTTATATTATCGTCTATTCCCGCTATCACCTTGAGCGCGTTCAGAAGAGCCGCAGAGGAAGCACCGAGAAGCGGTGTTGTCTTGCCCGTAACGAGCGTTCCGTCCTTCAGCTCAAGGCAAACGGCAGGCTTTTGCGTGATAAGGGATATATCGATCGCCTTTTGCACCACCTTGCGATACTGCGCGGTGATGTTTGCCTGGCTCATTATCATCTCAAGCTTGTAGACGGTCTCCTCATCCACCTTGCAAAGCACCTTATCGCACTTTGCGGCATAATAACGGCGAACTATCTCCTGCTTTGCGGCATCGCACACCGCTTCCTCATCGGAAATGCAGAAGCCGACCATATTAACGCCCATATCCGTAGGGCTCTTATAGGGGCAGGTGCCCGTGATCTTCTCGAACATCGCGCGGAGAAGCGGGAACGCCTCAAGATCGCGGTTATAGTTTACGGCAAGCTTGCCGTACGCCTCCAGATGGAAGGAATCGATGATGTTAACGTCCTTAAGATCGGCAGTTGCCGCCTCATAGGCAAGGTTAACGGGGTGCTTTAAAGGGAGATTCCACACGGGGAACGTCTCAAACTTCGCATATCCCGCCTTGATGCCGCGCTTGTAATCGTGGTAAAGCTGGGAAAGGCAGGTGGAAAGCTTTCCGCTACCCGGCCCCGGCGCCGTAACGATAACAAGGGGATGCTCGGTTTCGATATAATCGTTCTTGCCGTAGCCCTCGTCGCTTACTATATGGGGGATGTTGCCGGGATAACCCTCGATGGGGTAATGCATAGCAACCTTTATGCCCATATTTATCAGGCGGCGACGGAAAACATCCGCCGCGCTTTGACCCGTGAACTGCGTGATAACGACGTTACCGACAAACAGTCCGCGCGCGCGGAATGCATCGATAAGGCGCAGCACGTCAGCCTCATAGGTGATTCCGAGGTCGGAACGCACCTTGTTTTTCGCAATATCGGCGGCGTTGATGACAATTACCACCTCTGCCTTGTCGGCAAGCTGGGTGAGCATCTTGATCTTGCTGTCCGGCTCAAAGCCCGGAAGCACACGGGATGCGTGATAATCGTCAAACAGCTTACCGCCAAGCTCCAAATAAAGCTTGTCGCCAAACTTGGAAATGCGCTCGCGTATGCTCTCGGATTGCAAACGGAGATATTTTTCATTGTCAAAGCCTATTTGAACAGACATTTCTGCACCTCTTTCGCGCACCGATGTGCGCAGTTATGATTGCCCTTTGGGCAAGATATGAGTTACAAGTTATGAGATGCTTCGCATCGTTTGAAAAGGGTAATCATACCATAACGTTCCGCAAGGCGGAACTCATAACTCCAAGTTCTAACCTGGCGGGACGTCTTGGGAGCCGTCCCCTACAACGAATTGTAACAACTATCGACCGTAGGGGTCGGCGCCCTCGACGACCCTCGGTCATTCGCGGTTATTATTTTTTCCAGTAATTCATAAGGCAACCCGCAAGGATGATGTTCTTTTCATCCTCCGTGAGGGGAGCCATACCAAGAGTGATCTCCTCTGCCTTGCCGCCGCGGATGATGTATGCCTTGAACTCGGCATCGCCGTTTGCGATAACCTTACGCATATCGGGAACGTATACGAAGTTACCTACCTCAAGCTTGAAGTCGCTCTTGCGAAGGAGGGGGAGCAGACCCCAGTTGATGAGGTTGGAGCGATAACGCTTGGTTGCGTACTCGTCGGCAATGTTAGCATATCCGCCGAGAACCTTCTGACAGCTTGCAGCCTGCTCACGAGCAGAGCCGTCACCGGGGTTGTGAGCGAATACAACGGAGCCGAAGGAAACCTCCTTGCCACCGGTAAGCGCCTCAAGAGCCGCCTTATCGTCTGCGCTCATATTGTCAAGGCTTGCCGCCTTTGCTCTGCCAACGTATGCGGGATCCTTACGGGAAAGGGTGAACTCCGCAAGCTTCATGGGATTGGAGCGGTAAGAGGAGGTCTCGCCGGAGGGGATAAGCTCGTCCGTGGTGGTTACGGGGTCATCGATCACGGATGCAACCTCAAGAACGAGATCGTCCTTGGGAGTCTCGAATGCGGGCCAATCCTTGATGTTGGGGCCGTACTTGAGCTCGGCATCCTTTTCTGCCTTGCCCCAGCCGTAGTAAACACGCGCCTTGTATGCGCTGTCATCGTACTTGTACTTATAGCTTGCGAACTCTACGTCAAGATCGCATGCGGAGGTGATGATACCGCCGTTGATTGCGGTTGCGGCAATGGAGCGTGCGTCCATAAGCGCAACGCTTGCGATCTGACCTGCGCCGGGCTTGCTACCCTCGCGGTTCGGGAAGTTACGGGTGGTGTGACGGAGGGAGAGTGCGTTATTTGCGGGAACGTCGCCTGCACCGAAGCAAGGTCCGCAGAACGCAGTACGAACGGTTACACCGCTGCGGATAAGCTCGGTCATAATGCCGTTAGCGGCAAGCTCGGTCATAACGGGCTGGCTTGCGGGGTAAACGGAAAGCCAGAACGCACCGTTGCCGGTGTTGTTACCGCGGAGAATGTCCGCAGCAGCACATACGTTATCAAAGGTACCGCCGGCACAGCCTGCGATAACGCCCTGATCGGCACGAACGCCCTCGCGGCAGATCTTGTCGGTAAGGGTGAAGCGGCCTTCCTCGAGACCAAGCTGCTCAACCGCTCTCTTCTCTGCCTCGCGGAGAAGGTCTGCGGGGTTAGCATTCAGCTCGCGGATGGTGTATGCACAGCTGGGATGGAAGGGCAGTGCAATCATAGGCTCGATCTTGGAGAGGTCGATCTCTACCATTCTGTCATACTCCGCAAGAGGTGCGGGATGGATGGGAGCGTATGCATCGGGTCTGCCGTGGATGGTGAAGTAATCCTTAATTACGTCATCGGTCTCCCAAATGGAGGAGAGGCATGCGGTCTCGGTGGTCATAACGTCGATGCCGCAACGCATATCTGCGGGAAGAGCCGCAATTCCGTCGCCGATGAACTCAAGAACGGAGTTCTTTACAAAGTTATTGGTGTAGGTTGCGCCGATAAGAGCGATCGCAACGTCCTGAGGACCAACACCGGGACGAAGCTTGCCGGTAAGATGAACGGCAACAACGTCGGGATAGTCGATATCATAGGTCTTGCAGAGGAGCTGCTTTACAAGCTCGGGTCCGCCCTCGCCTACCGCCATGGTACCGAGCGCACCGTAACGGGTATGGCTGTCGGAGCCGAGAAGCATTCTGCCACATCCGCTCATGGTCTCGCGCATAAAGGAGTGGATAACTGCCTGATGTGCGGGAACGTAGATTCCGCCGTACTTCTTAGCAGCGGAAAGACCGAAGAGGTGGTCATCCTCGTTGATGGTGCCGCCTACCGCGCAAAGGCTGTTGTGGCAGTTGGTGAGGATGTAAGGAAGGGGGAACTCGGTAAGTCCGCTTGCACGTGCGGTCTGGATGATACCAACGTAGGTAATATCGTGGGATGCAAGTGCATCGAACTTAATCTTGAGCTTGTTGTCATTTCCGGAGGTATTGTGGGAGGTGAGGATGGAATATGCCATCGTTCCCTTATGTGCCTCTGTGCGCTGTGCCTCGGTAAGAGAAGCAGCCTCAGCAGCGGTAAGTACCTTACCGTTTTGTACGTATACCTTGTTTTTTTCAAGCTTTATCATCGTTTTTCTCTCCAAGAATTGTAGAAAATTGTTTTTATATTTAATCAAAACAAGGACGGATTTCGGCCGTCCTTGTTTTAGTTCGCCTCACGGCGGTCGTTATTTATTTTGCAACGTTTGCAAGAAGGGTATCCATTACCTTCTCCCAAAGGAGGCTATCGTAGAGAGAATCAACAAGGATCTCGCCGTTGTCGATAGCTGCCTCGAACTCCTCATAGGTCTTGTAGGTGGAGGAGATACCAAGCTCCTCGTAGTATACCTTAAGACCCTCTGCCTTATCCTCGTCGGTGAGAGAAATGCCCTCAGCCGCAACGATTGCGTTGAATACGAGCTTCTCCTTAACGATGATCTCAGCGGAAGGAACGAACTCAGCTTCCTTGAACTCCTTAGCGTTCTTGTAGCCGAGAAGCTTAGCGTAATCGCTCATAGCCCAGCCGTACTGGCTGCCGAGCTGTGCTGCGGAGTAGTTGAAGAGGCCGTCCGCAACTCTCTTAACCTCGCCTGCGGGATAAGCCTTAACGGTAGCACCGTCAATGATCTTCTTCCAGAGGGCGGAAACGTTAGCGGTCTTTGCTTCCTTTGCGAACTGCTCGGTAAGAGCGGGGGTGATAACGTCTGCAGTGTAAGCCGCAAGAGTAGCGCTCTCGGTAACGGTTGCGATCATTGCATCGTCAACCTTATCGGTAACGGTGGTGCGGGTAGCGGAAACTACGGTTACGGAGAAGGTTGCCTCCTTACCTGCAGCTGCCTCATTGGTAAAGTCAGCAGGGAGAGTTACCTTGAGCTCCTTATCGGTATCGCCAACCTTAAGGCCTGCGAGAGCCTCGGTGCATACTGCGGGAAGATCGATATCGGAATCGTCGGAAACGGTAACGGTGTAGTTAAGACCGTTGTCCTCGTAATCACCGCACTTGAGGGTGTAGGTAATAACAGCCTCATCGCCTGCCTGAAGAGCCTCGGTATCGGTGATCTTCTTTGCGTACTCGTACTTGTTTACGGAAACGGAGTTAACGGTTACCTCGAACACAACGTCCTTGCCGTTAAGCTCGTCTTTGCCGTAATCAGCGGGGAACTTGAGGTTAAGGGTTACAACGTCACCCTTCTTTGCGCCGATAAGGCCGTCCTCAAAGCCGTCAATGAAAGAATCGCTTCCAAGCTCGAGGTCCTGAGCGGTAGCGGAACCACCGTCGAACTTCTCGCCGTTAAGCTTACCAACGTAGTCAATGTTTACAACGTCTCCATCCTTTGCCGCATAGTCAGCATCCTGCTCAACAGCGGTGATGAAATCAGCAAAATAAGTGTCGATATAATCAGCAATAGCCTCATCGTCTATTGCCTTGGGCTCTGCAAGCTCAATTGCAACACCCTTGTAGTTTCCAAGATCGATGTACTTGGAAAGATCCTCTTTTGCGTAGTTGAAGCTACCGCAAGAGGTCAGAAGCAGCGAGCAAGCAAGCAGCGCCGCCATAAGAAATGCAGTTGTCTTTTTCATTTTCAATACTTCCTTTTGGGTTTTTCTGCGTTAATCGCAAAACATAGAATACCTATGTATTATACCATGTTTTTTAGAAATTGCAATGCTTTTTACAAAAATCCGCAAATTACTCAACGGTTACGGACTTGGCAAGATTACGGGGCTTATCAACGTCAAGGCCTCTGTTTGCCGCAAGATAATAAGCAAGAAGCTGTAAGGAGGTAGCCGCCGCAATTCCCGCAATATCACTGCGGATAGCGGGAACCTCCAGCCAATGATCCGCTACCTTTATAATATCATCCGCATCCTTGGAGCAAACGGCGATTATCATCGCGCCTCTTGCCTTCACCTCGCGGATATTGGAAAGCATCTTTTCATACATACGGGGGTCGTTTGCAAGGCTTACTACGGGAGTTCCCTCCTCGATAAGGCTGATGGTACCGTGCTTCAGCTCACCTGCCGCATAAGCCTCGCTGTGCGTGTAGGTAATTTCCTTTAATTTAAGGCTACCCTCGCTTGCAAGGTATGTATCGGAGCCGCGTCCGATAAAGAACATGCTCTTCGTTTCGTGAAGCGCCTCTGCCGCCGCCTTGATGGGAGCATCGTTTGCGATAACCGCGGAGATAACCTCGGGGAGCTCATCGTGGAGACAGGTTGCAATCTTTGCGGTCTCCTCCTCGGTAAGAGTTCCGCGCGCCATACCCGCCGCAGCCGCAAGCAGAGTGATGAGAGCCGCCTGAACGGTGTATGCCTTTGTGGAGCAAACGGAAATTTCGGGGCCTGCCCAGGTGTAAAGCACGCTATCCGCCTCTCTTGCGATGGAGGAGCCGATCACGTTTACGATAGCAAGGGTGTATGCACCGCATTCCTTTGCAAGGCGAAGCGCCGCAAGGCTGTCTGCCGTCTCGCCGGACTGAGAAATGATAATAACAAGGTCGCCCTTGCCGAACAGCGGAGGTGCGTATCTGAACTCGGATGCGACCTCAACGTGCGCGGGCATTCTTGCATAGCTCTCAAAACGGCACTTACCCACACAGCCCGCATACATTGCGGTACCGCAGGCAACGATGTGCACTCTGTCGAGATTTTTGAATACGTTAACGTCAAAGCCCTCGGATTCGAAGCTCGGAAGGCCGTTTTTGATACGGGTGTTAAGGGTCTTTTTAACGGTTTCGCTTTCCTCGTTTATTTCCTTGATCATAAAGTGAGGATAGCCGCCGCGCTCTGCCGCCTGAATATCCCAGTTTGCGGTCTCGAGGGGGAGGTTGGCGGGATTGCCGTCCTTATCGGTGATAACGACCTCATTTTCCGCAACCACGGCAATATCGCCCTCGCGGATCTGATAGTAGCTTCTGGTGTGCTTGAGAAGCGCGGTAATGTCGGAGGCTACGTAGTTTTCGCCCTCGCCGACACCTACGATAAGCGGGCTTCCGCTTCTTGCGCAGTAAAGATGGGTGCTGTCATCCGCAAATGCAACCGCAATTGCATAGCTGCCGTTTACTGCGGAAAGGGTCTTCTTGATTGCCGCAAGCTTGTCGCCGCACGCCTCATAATTCTCGGAAAGAAGAACCGCAAGCACCTCTGTATCCGTATCGGAGAGGAAGGTCTTGCCCTTTGCGAGAAGCTCTTCCTTTATATCCGCATAATTTTCAATAATTCCGTTGTGCACGAGCTGCAGAAGTGCCGTGCCGTGGGGGTGAGAGTTGCGATCGGAGGGAGCACCGTGGGTAGCCCAGCGGGTGTGACCGATTCCGCAATGCACGCCCTTTGTATCCGCACACGCCTCAACCTTTGCCGCTACGTTTGCAAGCCTGCCCTCTGCCTTAAGGGTAAGAAGCTTACCCTCCTTGGTGAATACGGAAACTCCCGCAGAATCGTATCCGCGGTATTCGAGTGCCGAAAGGCCCTCAATAAGTCGCTCTGCCGCCTCGGCCTTGCCGATGTAACCAATAATTCCGCACATAAATATTTCTTTTCCGCCTTGCGGGGGTGGCGCAAGACGAAAATTGTCCTTATTATATATATTTCTCCATCGGGGCATTTGTCTGTCGGTTACCCAACGATTTGTTCCCCTATGCGACAGGAGTGTGCCGCGCGAGCATCCGCCGAAGATTCGATAGCCCGCGACCTCGTCACCGAGCAAGCTCGGTCCGGCGCTACGGAAGCAAATGCCTCCGTTTATCCCCTAAATTTGTTTTTTGTTTTTGTAGGGGAGGTGTCTCCCCTCACGTGAAATCAAATGAATAATGAAGAATTAAGGCGGAAAACCGATTTTGCGGTTTTCTTCCTTTTCTTTTATCTTTTATCTATTATCTATTCTCTATTATCTACGGGCGGATATGCAATCCGCCCCTATGGGTTGTATCGTTTCT
>JAFOAB010000006.1 GCA_017382555.1 Clostridia bacterium | reverse complement strand
TTTGCGGATAAAAGAGGATAACGGAGCATTTTGGAGGATTTGGGAGGATTATCGAAAATAATCGCCAAAAATCTTGGCATAATCCGTATTTTGCCGAATTACTTTATAAAATAAAAGAATTTGCAAATATATATTGCATTTCCCTCCATTAAATGTTAGAATATGCCTTAGAATGCCCGTAGTAGGTGCGGATTCCGTATTTGCCCAAAAAGCGGGAGGAGCAAGCCCCTCCCCTACGCTCGCATCCCAATGCCTGCTGCGTGGACTTCCGTCGCTTTTGCGATGTTCTTTTCGGAAGGATAAAAAGCCCGAAGGAGGGCGGTCTGAGATGGAAAGATTTATTGAAATCAAAGGAATATCTAAAGTTTTTGACGGAGAAAAGGTGCTTGATAACATCGACCTTGTGATCCATGACAAGGAGTTTATCACTCTGCTTGGCCCTTCGGGCTGCGGAAAGACCACCACGCTCCGTATTATCGGCGGCTTTATTACCCCCGATGACGGCGAGTTGCTTTTTGACGGCGTGCGTATGAACGATACGCCCCCCTATAAGCGCCCCGTTAATACCGTATTTCAGCGCTATGCTCTTTTCCCCCACCTCAACGTTTTTGAAAACGTTGCGTTTGCACTGCGTATAAACAAGGTGCCGGAAAAGGAGGTACAGGAGCGCGTTGCCGAGATGCTCAAGCTTGTGCATCTCGAGAACTTTGCGGACAGAGGTGTTGAGCGTCTTTCGGGCGGTCAGCAGCAGCGCGTTGCCATTGCGCGTGCGCTTATCAGCAAGCCGAAGTGCCTGCTTTTAGACGAGCCGCTTGCGGCGCTCGATCTTAAGCTGCGCAAGGATATGCAAAACGAGCTGAAGAACCTGCAGAAGGCAACGGGAATTACGTTTATCTACGTTACCCACGATCAGGAGGAGGCGCTTTCCATGTCCGATACCGTCGTTGTTATGGCGGACGGACGTATCCAGCAGATCGGCACCCCGCAGGATATTTATAACGAGCCCGAGAACGCATTCGTTGCGGACTTTATCGGTGAAAGTAATATCGTTGACGGCGTAATGCTTGAGGACTTCAAGGTACGCTTCTCCGGTGCTACCTTCAATTGCCTTGATAAGGGCTTTGAAAAGAACGAGGCGATCGACGTTGTCGTCCGCCCCGAGGACGTTGACGTTGTGGAGCCCGAAAAGGGTATGCTCAAGGGCGTTGTTACCTCCGTTACCTTCAAGGGCGTGCATTATGAGATAATCGTGGATATCGGCGGCTTCAAGTGGATGATCCAGACAACTGATTTTGTTGCCGAGGGCGCAAACATCGGTCTTTACATCGAGCCGGATGCGATCCATATTATGAAAAAGTCCGAGTACTCCGGCAAATTCGGTGATTACAGCACCTTCAGCGACGAGATCGAGGAGCTTGACGTTCTCCCCGAAGAGGAGGATGAAGAGTGAGCGCTAGAGTGGCGGTAAAGACCGCCGATACAAGCGAAGCGCGTCCCCGTGCCTCCCTCGGCACAACGCTGCTTAACGCGCCGTACGTGCTGTGGTCCATACTTTTCATTATCATTCCGCTTGTGCTCGTTGCGTTTTACGCGTTCACGGAAACGGTGAACTACTACGACCTGCGCTTCGAGGCGGCGGGACAGGTATACGAGTATGAGATCGAAAGCATGGTGGGCGATACCACCATCACCCTTGACGAGGCAAAGGCAAAGGCGCTCGCGCTTGCGGGTGCTTCCGCGGAGGATGCTCATTTTACAGCCGCAACGCTGAAAAACCGTATGGGCAGCTTCACTACCGATAATTTCAAGGACGTTTTTTCCGCAGGCTCGCTTACCGCAATGCGTCTCTCGCTTGTGTACAGCCTTGCGGCAACGCTTATATCCCTTATCATCGCTTATCCGTTTGCATATATCCTCAGCCGCTCGGGCGCAAAGAGCCAGCGTATTCAAATGCTGCTCATTATGCTTCCCATGTGGATGAATATGCTTGTACGCACCTATTCTTGGCAGCAGATACTTGAAAACGGCGGAATCATAAACAAGCTGATAATCGCGCTCGGCGGTCAGCCGGTAACGATGCTCGGCACCGCAGGTGCGGTAATTCTCGGTATGGTATATAACTACCTCCCGTATATGATACT
>JAFOAB010000133.1 GCA_017382555.1 Clostridia bacterium | reverse complement strand
TTTGCCCAATACACGCTTCGTGCGCTGTACGATTGGGCAAAACGGCTGAAAAAGGAAAATATTCAAATTGACGTTATCCATTGGAATAACGGTCTGTGGGACGTGCTTCGCCTTAACGGTGACGAGCCGCTAACTCCTTGTGAGATCTACGTGTATTATCTTAAAAGAATACACGCAATGCTTACAAAGCTGTTCCCCGACGCGAAAATTATCTTTGCTCTCTCCACCTCCATATTGGAGGAGAAGGCAACGCCCGATTTCTTCCGCTATAACGCTGATATAGAGCGATATAACGCCGCCGCAAAGGAGCTTATGGACGAGCTTGGCGTGCCCGTAAACGATTTATACACCGTAAGCAACGGCATTGACCCATCCATGCATTGCGACTGGGTGCACTTTGGCGAAGATGGCTCCAAGATCCTTGCCAAGGCGGTTACGGAAAAGATACTGGAATTTATCTGAAGATATCAATAAGTGCTTCCGTATTCTCCTCGGAATACTCTATTTCCGCGGAATACGCACGCGCAAACTCACAAAGGACGGCAAGCTCGCACTTGCCGTCCTTTTTCATTTTGCCGATGCAAATGGAACGGACAACAAGGCAAGAAAGATACGCAAAGGAAATACGTGCCAGAAGCTCCGCAACATCCTCCGCATTTGCGGTATGGCGGTAAGCAAAATAAAGGAGCAGCTTTTGTAGCGGCAGCTCGAGATGCGATAAATCGGCATCTTCATCCGTAATGAGATCGAGATAGTCATCCCACAAGCTGTCAAGCCTTTCAAGTGAGCGCAGTATTTCGCGCCACTCCGAGGTGTTCTTCCCTGCCTTCTTCAGTACATCAAAATTAATCGGCTCGTTTTGTATTTTATTAAATAGCTTTTCCCTCTCCGTTTGGAGCGTATTTTCCCACGCACTCGGCTCATCGGGCTCCCATTCGTCCTCGCAAACGGTAACAAGCACTGTTTTTTCCGTTTGTGAGAGGATAATACGCGCCGCCTCCTCGCAGGAAAGACCGATTCCCATTTCCGTACGGTCGGCAAAAAAATTGTAATAGCGCGGATGCTCGCGGCATATTTCGGAGATATATCCCTCTCCTCTCTCGCAAATAATGTCGCAAAGCCCCGTATCGTTTAAAAACGGGCATCGACCGTCCGCTCGCATCTCAAAGCACACGCCGTCCTCCTTTTCGCAAAGGCTTTCGCGTATGCGCGCACCGAGGCATCCCTCGGCGCTCTGATAACGCTCAAGGGTCTCCTCGTCTATATAAACGTCCCAGCCGATACAGCAGCTGTGCCCACATTTATCGGCGATGCATTTAAAGCTTTTATAGTAATTCGGTGCTAAAATCTTCATAACTACCTCCGACTGCTGCTGATATTATATAACACAAAAATCTAAGAATCAACGGAATTCTATTTACCTTTTGAAAAGAATGTGATAAAATACATATAACTTCTATCGAAAGGCTGTACGATTATGCCGCTTACATTAAAAGAAATGCAGGAAATGCAAAAGGTACTGCAGGAAAAGAATTTTGAGCGTTGGGGCGGGCTTTCCCCCGAAAAATCCATCTCCAAGCTTTTGTGGCTTCATGGCGAGGTTGCCGAGGTCAGCGATATAATAAAGAAAAAGGGTGCCGACAAGATAATGAGCGACCCCGAGGTTCGTGCGCACTTTGTTGAGGAGATGTGCGACGTGCTGATGTATTATAACGACGTGCTTATATGCTACGCCATTACCCCCGAGGAGCTTGAAAAGGCGTACCTCGAAAAGCACGAATTCAATATGAAAAGATGGTAACATGAGGATAATTGATATTTCGCAGGAGCTTATTTCCTGCAATGTATATCCGGGCGATCCGCGCCCCACACTAAAGCGCACAAAAAGCACGGATGACGGCGAGGTATACAATCTTTCCGAATTAAGCTTGTGCGTCCATAACGGTACGCATATCGATGCGCCGTTCCACTTTCTGCCGAACGGAAGAACCGTTGAGGGTATACCGCTTGATGCGTGCGTTGGTGAATGCTACGTTGCACGCTATGACGGCTGTTTGGATGCCGAGGGAGCAAGGCGCATTCTTTGCGATGCAGATGGTGCGGAGCGTATACTTATCGGCGGCAACGTAACGGTTACGGCCGATGCCGCCCGCGTTTTTGCCGATGCGCGCATCAAGCTTATCGGCAACGAGGGCACGTCCGTAGGCCCCGAGGATGCACCGATGGAGGTGCATAAAATTCTGCTTGAAAAGAGCGTAGTCCTGCTTGAGGGTATCGTACTTGACGGGGTTGACGAGGGCAAATATTTTCTCTCCGCCGCACCGATAAATATCAGCGGCGCAGACGGCTCCCCCTGCAGGGCATATTTGATTGAATTATAACAAAAGAGCGAAACAACTTGCGTTGTTTCGCTCTTTCTTTTTAAGCCTCTTTAAACATATCCTTGCCTACTCCGCAGAGGGGGCATTCGAAATCCTCGGGAAGGTCTTCAAACTTGGTGCCGGGTGCGATGCCGTTATCGGGATCGCCCTTTGCTTCGTCATATTCCCAGCCGCATGCTTCACATACGTATTTTTTCATTACTTTTCTCTCCGAAATTAATTGTTTATATCCTTGCAAGATCCTTCGCTTCGCTCAGGATGACGGCAAGGCTTTTATTTTATCTCTTCAAAATCTGCCGCACCGTGCTTGCAAAGCGGACAGATGAAATCCTCGGGCAGCTCCTCGCCCTCGTATACGTATCCGCAGATCTTGCAAACGTAGCCCTTCTTGCCGTCGGTCTTGGGCTTGGGCTTTACGTTTGCGTGGTAGTACGCATAAGTCATCGTCTCTCTATCGGAAATAACCCTTGCCTCGGTAACGGAGCAAATGAACATTCCGTGGGTATCAAGATCCACGTACTGCTCCACCTTCAGCGACATAAACGAGTTGATATAACGCGGTAAGAACACAAGTCCGTTATCGGAGCGGAGAGGTGTGCAGCCCTCAAACTTATTTACGTTTCTTCCGCTTTGGAAGCCAAACGTCTCAAATACAGCGAAGGGCGCATCAACCGTCAGGCAGTTGATATTCATTACTCCCGTCTGCTTGATAACGTGGTGCGAGTAATTTTGCTTATTAATGGTAACTGCAAGTCTGTTGGGCGTGCTTGTTACCTGCGTAACGGTATTAACGATAAGACCGTTATCCTTCTTTCCGTCATTTGAGGTAACAACGTAAAGACCGTAGCCGATATTAAAGAGCGCGGTAAGATCGTTTTTGTTTGCGGTGTCGCTTTGACGGGCGATATACTCCTTACAAAGCTCGTCAGCAAGTGCATCAATTTGCTTCTTGCTTTCATCGTTCATCGCGGAAAGGATCTTTACGGAGTTTTCCGCAAACGTGATACCCTTACAGCACTCAAGCATCCCGCGCATTACCTTTGCCGCCATAGGTGCCCAGCTGCCGTTCTCCACAAGCGCAACTGTGCGGTTTGCGAAATTACGCTCCGTAAGATGCTCGATAAACTCACGCATAAACGGGAATACATCCGCATTATAGGTGGTGGTTGCAAGAACAAGCTTGCTGTAACGGAAGGCGTCGCTTACCGCCTGCGACATATCGCATCTTGCAAGGTCGTATACGGTAACGTTGGGGCATCCGTCTGCCTTCAGCTTATCGGCGAGGCGCATAACCGCCTTTTTGGTATTGCCGTAAATGGAGGTATACGCAACAACGATTCCCTCCTCCTCGGGCTGATAGCTCGACCAGGTGTTATAAAGTCCGAGATAATAAGCGAGATTGCCGGAAAGCGCGGGGCCGTGAAGCGGGCAGATCTTCTCTACATCAAAAGCCGCCGCCTTCTTAAGAAGCGTCTGCACCTGCGCACCGTACTTGCCAACTATGCCGATATAATAGCGGCGAGCCTCGTCAGCCCACGCCTCCTCGATATCGAGTGCGCCGAACTTACCAAAGCCGTCAGCGGAGAAAAGCACCTTATCCGCCGCATCATAGGTAACGATAACCTCGGGCCAATGTACCATTGGTGCGGTAGCGAAGTGAAGCACGTGAGCACCGAGAGGAAGTGTGTCCCCATCGCCGACAACTATACGGTTATCCGCAAAATCGGTGCCGAAGAAGTTCTTCATCATCGCAAATGCCTTTGCGGATGCAACGAGAGTTACCTCGGGATACACCTTCATAAAGTTAGCGATATTCGCGCTGTGATCCGGCTCCATATGCTGAATTATAAGATAATCAGGCTTACGGGAGCCGAGCGTGTTCTGGATATTATCAAGCCACTCGTGGGTGAAGTTCACGTCCACGGTATCAAGTATTGCAATTTTATAATCAATAACGGCATAAGAGTTATAGGACATTCCGTTAGGAACCTTATACTGCCCCTCAAAGAGGTCTATCTTGTGGTCGTTTACACCAATATATTTAATATCGTTTGTGATATACATAGTATGCCTCCTATTTTTGTATTGATTATATTAGAGCACGAATGTGCGATAATGTCAAGAATAACGTAAAAAATATTTTTGCTGACATTGCACCCCAAAACGCCAAATTCACTTACAGTGCCTTGCTTTTTATTCCTACGCTGTAGTATAATATGCTCATCAAATTACATATTCTTTCAAGGTTTAGGAAAATAATATGATAAGCTGTGAAGAAATTTTAAAATACGCAGAGTGTAATACCGCATCGGCGCTCGAGCTTTTGCTGGAGCTTGCCCCCATCCCCGCGCCCTCCCACCACGAGGAGCTGCGTGCGGAGTTCTGCAAAAAATGGCTTGAGAGCATCGGAGCCGAGGACGTTTATATTGACGAGGCGCTGAACGTTGTATTCCCATACGGCGATATAAGCGGCGATATTAAGGTGTTTATGGCGCACAGCGACGTTGTGTTCCCCGATACCGAGCCGCTTCCGCTTAAAAGAGAGGACGGCAAGATATACTGCCCCGGCATAGGCGACGATACCGCACACGCGGTTACGCTTATGATGGCGGCGAAATATATCGTGGAAAACAAGCCCGAGTGTGATAACTGCGGCATCCTTATCGTTATAAATTCCTGCGAGGAGGGCCTTGGCAACCTCAAGGGGTGCAGACACATTATGGAGAAGTTTGGCGACAGGGTGACGGAATTTGTGACCTTTGACAGCCATCCAAAGTTTATTGCAAACGGTGCTGTCGGCTCGCACAGATATAAAATTGAGGTAAAGACAGCAGGCGGACATTCCTTCGGCAATTTCGGCAGAACGAATTCCATTGCAGTTCTTGCACAGCTGATAAACAAGCTGTATTCCGTAACCCTACCCGAAAACGGAAGAACGACCTACAATGTGGGAACCATTTCGGGCGGCACCTCGGTAAACACCATTGCGCAAAATGCCGAAATGCTTTACGAATACCGCTCCAACAAGGCGGAAAACCTTGAGTATATGCAAAATCAACTTGCCGAGATCGTGGACTCCTTTAAGGAGCTTGACGCGGAGATAACCGTTACCAAGGTTGGCGACCGCCCCTGCGGCTCAAGCGTGGATGAAGCTAGCCATAAGGAGCTTACCGACAAGGCGGTAAAGGTTATCGAAAAAATATACGAAATTACCCCTCGCATCGGCTCCGGCTCCACGGATTGCAACGTACCGCTTTCCATGGGTATCCCATCCGTTTGCGTAGGCTGTGTAAAAAGCAGCGGCGCGCATACACGTAGAGAATATATGCTGGAGGAAAGCCTCGAGCCGGGTATTGCCGTTGCGCTTTCTATGATCAACTATTCGCTGAAATAAGGAATAATATGAAAACACTGAACGAATTAAGAGAATTTTTCAAGGACGATGTTTTTGCAACCGATGCGGGTTGTGTTATTGACGAAGTTGCGGAAAATACCGCCGTTTGCTCTATGCCCATTGAGGCAAAGCACAAGAATGCGCGCGGTGCCGTTATGGGCGGCGCGATATTCACCCTTGCGGATTTTGCGTTTGCCGTTGCCGCAAACGCAGGCGGTATTCCCACCGTTTCCGTTTCCGCAAACACGATGTTTATGAAGGCGGCAAAGGGCACGCGCCTCATTGCACGAGCAACGCTCATCCACAACGGCAGAACCACCTGCGCCGCAAGCGTGCGCGTCACCGACGATCTCGGCACCAATATCGCCGAGGTATCCCTCACGGGTCTGCACCTTGCGTAAAACCACACAACAAACAGCGCAGACGGATTTTACCGTCAGCGCTGTTTTTGTTATGAAAACCGTTGAAATTTGCACGGGCATACATCGTTCGTCTGCCTTGTAAGGTACGGTGTCTTCGACGTCCCGCGTTATCTTAC
>JAFOAB010000132.1 GCA_017382555.1 Clostridia bacterium | reverse complement strand
CTCGTTGCGCATTTCGCGCTTTTCGGCACTCACCTTCAGGCTGTAGCGTATGTATATCCAAATATCCTTCGGGGTTATGGAAAGGAACAGCATTGTCATAACCACGGTAAGACATACGGTGATAAGGAAGGTACAGAAGCGACCGACCGTCTTTGTAAGCACAAAGGAAAGCAGACCGCCGATAACACCGCCGCCCTTACCGAGGGTAAGAAGACCCTTGATTACGGGGTCTGCGGTGTAGCAGGTGTGTATGAATGCGGAAAGAGACGCAACAAGCAGCACGGAGAAGATAACGCTTCCCATGCGCGAATCATCCTCAACTATTCTGCGCCATCTCCAGCCGAATACGGCAAGCAGAACGGGAATTACCCACGCGCCCCAGCCGAACATACCGAAGCACAGTACGTTTGCCCATTTGCCGAGAAAGCCGGACGTGCTTCCCGAAATAAGGAATACAAGCACCAAAACGGCGCATAATACAAACACGTAGGGTAATATTTTATTTGCGGTGCTGTTGGGGTTCGGCGGTACGTGGATACGGAGCTGCTCGGTATGCGGCTCCCCGTTATCGACCTTCGCCTTCTTCTTTTTTGCGGGTGCGGGTGCGGCTTCTGCCGCCTTCTTTTTAGCCTCTACGGACTTTTTATTGTTATCGGAGGGCTTTTTGCCTTTTACAGTTTCGTTTGCCATTGCTTCTCCTTTTTTTATATATACAGATACATAGTTTATCATAACACAACGTGTATGTAAATACAACTTAAATTTAACTAATGTAACGAATTTTTAACATTTGGTGGAAAATGGGAACGGATAGGAATTTTAAAACGGCATTGCTCCTCTCGCTTGTGGGAATCGCGGCAGGGGCGGTAAACGGCCTTGTCGGCTCGGGCGCGGGCATCGTGCTTATATACGCACTGCGCGGCATATATCCTAAAATGGGGGAGAGGGAGCTGTTCGTTACCTCGCTTTGTACGGTGTTTGTGCTTACTGCCTCGTCCGCGCTCTTTTACGGTGCTGACGGCAGGTTTTCGCTTGCGGATTTTATGCCCTGCGCGCTTCCTGCGGCTGTGGGTGGCTTTATAGGCTCGCTTATTCTTGCGCGCATCAACACGCGGGTGCTGAGGGTGGTGTTTTGCGGTATTTTGATAATTTCGGGAGTTTTAATGCTGAGGTGAGTATGCTTGATATTATTGCCGCCTCCGCGTGCGGGATACTCAGCGGTATGGGTGTCGGCAGCGGTGGGCTTTTTATGATATATCTCCTGCTTGTGCGCGACGTGCCTCAGCTTACCGCGCAGGGGCTGAATTTGCTGTTTTTCCTCTGCTCTGCGGGTGCATCCCTGCCCGTAAGCCTGAAAAAACACCGTCCGAGCGTACGTACGCTCGTTTTCCTCTGCGTGTTCGGCGTTGTCGGCGCATATCTCGGCACGCGCCTCGGAGGTGCGCTCGATGCCCGTATACTCAAAAAAGGCTTCGGTGTTCTCATTGCCGCCTCGGGCGCTGTGGGACTTGTGGGAGTAAAAAAGAAAAAAACTTGATTTTGCACGCTCGGTTGTGCGATAATGAGCGTAGGACAGTCACTGTGCCCGTTGGGCATGGAACGGAGGGGAATATGAAGAATACCAATATAGTTTTTACCTCACCCTGTGTTGCGGAGCTTGTTGAAAAAAGTGTCCCCGAAATTAAGGGGGATTTTGACGTTCGTATTAAAATAATGACTACCACGGTAAGCGCGGGCACGGAGAGGGCGAACCTTACGGGCGACCCAAACGTCCGTGGCAGACACGCTCCCGATGTCAGCTTTCCCCGCCAGTGCGGCTACAGCGCGGGCGCGGTCGTTGATGCGATCGGCAAGGGAGTGAAGACCGTCAAGGTTGGTGACAGAGTTGCCGCATCGTGGACAAAGCACGCAGAGTACGTCGTGGTAAACGAAAAGCAGGTGTATCGCATTCCCGATGATATGACGTTTTCCGAGGCAGCGATGGTACATATCGCAACCTTTCCGATGGGTGCCATCCGCAAATGCAAAACGGAGATAGGTAACTCCGCGATAGTTATGGGTCTCGGTCTTCTCGGACTTGTATCGGTGGAGCTTTTGCGTGCGGCGGGTGCCGCACCGATAATCGCCGTGGACCCCGTACCCGAAAAGCGCGAGCTTGCGCTTAAGCTCGGTGCCGACTGCGCGCTTGACCCGTTTGATGCCGATTTCGTTAAGACGGTAAAGGCGATAACCGGCGGAGGTGCGCACGTTGCCCTTGAAATTACGGGCAAGGGGCAGGGGCTTGATATGGTGCTTGACTGTATGGCAAACTTCGGCAGAGTTGCGCTTCTCGGATGCACCAGAAATTCGGATTTTAACATAGATTATTACAGAAAGGTTCATTGCCCCGGCATAAACATCGTCGGTGCGCACACGATGGCGCGCCCGAAGACGGAATCAAGCGTGAACGCGTGGACAGAGCGCGACGATGCCGAGGCGATCATCCGCCTCATTTCCCTTGGCAGATTAAATCTTTCCCGCCTTGTGGAGGAGACGTATACGCCAAAGGCTGCCCCCGCGGTCTATGACCGTCTGGCAAAAAATGCCGCGTTCCCCGTTGTTCAGTTCGATTGGTCGGGGATGGGAGAGGATGAGTGAGATGAAAAAAATAAAAATAGCGCAGATAGGAATGAACCGCTACAGCCACGCACCCGAGGTGTTCCACACGCTTTCGGTATGCTCCGACGAGTTTGAGATAGTGGGATATGCAATAGTGGAGGACGAGCGCGAGACCTGCGCGGATAAAATTGCGCGTGCCTTTGCGGGCTATCGGGAGCTTACGCTTGACGAGATACTGAACGATCCCGAAATAGAGGCCGTTACGGTGGAGACGGACGAGATACATCTTCTCAAATACGCGCAAATGGCCGCCGACCACGGCAAGCATATACATATGGAAAAGCCGGGAAGCCAAAGCGTGGAGGATTTCGAGCGCCTTGTCGAAACGGTGAGAAAAAACGGCACGGTGCTTCACATCGGCTATATGTATCGCTACAATCCCTTTGTTGCCGATGCGGTAAAGCGCGCACGCGATGGGGAGCTTGGACATATATACAGCGTTGAAGCGCATATGAGCCGCCTTGATTCCAAAACTACGCGTGAGTGGTTCGGCTCCTTTAAGGGCGGTATGATGTTCTACCTCGGCTGTCACCTCGTTGACCTCGTTATGCTCATTAAGGGCGTGCCCGATAGGGTGATTCCGCTGAATACGGCAACGGGCATAGACGGTGTGGATACGGAGGACCTCGGCTTTGCGGTAATGCAATATCCCAATTCCATTGCGGTGATACGTATGGGCGGCACGGAGCTTGGCGGCTTTGGCAGACGTCAGCTCGTTATCTGCGGTGAAAAGCGCACCGTGGAGATAAAGCCTCTTGAGGCACCTGCCGCAGGCGCAACGGAAAAATATATGCAGACAACAAAAAAGACCGAATGCTTCCGCCGCGACGGTAAGGTTGCAACCGAGACCGAGCAAAGCGAGCCGTTCCAGCGTTACCGCGATATGATGCGTGCGTTTGCCGCTATGGTGCGCGGTGAGAAGGAAAATCCGTACACGCTTGAATACGAGCTTGAGCTGTTTAAAACGATTATGAAATGCTGTGGATTTGACGGAGAGTAATATGAAAGCGATACTTATAAATGACGATCGGTCCTTAAGATGGGATGACGTTCCGGATCCTATAATAAAAAGCGACGAGGTGCTTGTGCGTATCTCGGCTACGGCGATCAACCGTGCCGATCTTTTGCAAAGAGAGGGTAAATACCCTCCGCCTCCCGGCTCCCCCGAATGGATGGGGCTTGAAATTTCCGGTATTATCGAGGCGATGGGAGCCGAGGCGCAAAAAAACTCGCGCTTCAAGGTGGGCGATAAGGTCTGCGCCCTCCTCGGCGGCGGCGGTTATGCCGAATACGTTGCGGTAAGATACGATATGCTTATGCCCGTGCCTGAAAATTGCACGATGGAGGAGGCGGCGTCGATCCCCGAGGCGTTTGCCACCTCCTACCTCAATCTCTTTATCGAGGGCGGCATAAAGGCGGGCGAAACGCTGCTGGTCTTTGCGGGCGGCTCCGGCCTTGCAAGCGTGATGATACCTATGGCGAAAAGCTTCGGCATACGCGTTATAACCACCGTTCGCTCCGAAGAAAAGGCAAAGAAGATAGCGCATCTGAATGCCGACAGAGTGATAGTTACCGAAAGGGAGGATATCACCCTCGCCCTGAAGGAGGAGCTTGATAACGGGCATCCCGTGGACGTTGCCATCGACTGCGTCGGCGGTGAGGGGATGGGTAAGTGCCTGCCGTACCTTGCACGAGGTGCAAGATGGATAATGATTGCCGCGCTTGCGGGAAGCATAACGGAGATAGATCTTCGAACCGTTTACGTGCGCAATATAAGGATAATCGGCAGCACGCTCCGCTCTCGCGCGCCCGAGGTAAAGGCGCAAATTCTCGCCGGTATAGTGCGCGACGTATACCCGAAGATCGAGACGGGTGAGGTAAAGCCAACGATCTACAAGGTGCTTCCCATAACCGAGGCGGAGGAGGCACAGGCCATTCTCTACCGCAATGAAAACGTCGGCAAGGTCGTTATGACCATTAACGGGAGAGAGCGCGCACAAGGCGCGCAGCTGTGATTGCCTTCGGCAAGTTATGAGTTATAAGTTATAAGATGCTTCGCATCGTTTGGAGTATGAATACCAAGAGCAGTTATATCATAACGTTCTGCTTGCGGAGCTCATAACTCTAAACTCTTAACTTGCGGGACGTCGGGGGCGCCGTCCCCTACATCGGGAATGGCGATAACGTTAAAAATCGTAAAGAATCTTAAAAAATAGCGCAAAAAATTTACTTTTTCCTATTTACAATTGAAAAAATATGTGTTAGAATGTCAGCTGTGAACCTTTGCCACGGACTGCGGCTAAAAATCCCCAAGCCTTTTGGGGTAATCACCTGCCCGCCCTCTGTGACATCGGAAATATTAAAAAGAGGTGAAAAACTATGGCACTCCAGAAGGACACTAAGCAGGAAATTATCACTACCTACGCTACTCATGAGGGCGACACCGGATCTCCCGAGGTACAGGTTGCTATTCTTACCACCCGTATCAACTCCCTTAACGAGCATCTTAAGGCTAACCCCAAGGACCATCACAGCCGTCGCGGCCTTCTTAAGATGGTAGGTCATCGCCGTAATCTTCTTGCATACCTTCAGAAGAAGGATATCGAGCGTTACCGCGCTATCATCGCTAAGCTCGGCATCCGTAAGTAATCCGAATAT
>JAFOAB010000131.1 GCA_017382555.1 Clostridia bacterium | reverse complement strand
GTATTGTAATCATTTCCGAATACCGAAAGATGATCGCGCTTGCCGGAAGCTACCTGGGTAATATAAGGAAGCAAATTGTTGGGGATTCCCTTGGGGTCCTCACCGATGCGTCCGCTCTTGTGGGCACCGATGGGGTTGAAATAGCGCAGAATGGATACGCTCCACTCATTGTCGGCCGCGTGCACGTCCTTGAGAATACGCTCGATCATCAGCTTGGTCTCGCCGTAGGGATTGGTGGTGCGGAGGGGGAAGCTCTCGCGTATCGGCACGCTGTCGGGCTTGCCGTACACGGTAGCAGAGGAGCTGAATACGATTCTTCTTACACCGAACTCCTCCATTGCGTGGCAAAGGTTGAGAGTGCCGGTAAGATTGTTGTGGTAGTAAAGCATGGGCTTTGCAACGGACTCGCCAACCGCCTTAAGACCTGCAAAGTGGATAACGGAATCGATCTCGGGGAAATCGCGGAACACACCGCGTACTCCCTCCATATCAAGCAGGTCTACCTTGCGGAATGCGGGACGCTTGCCCGTGATCTTTTCTATTCTGTCAAGAACGCACTCCTTGGAGTTGCAGAGATTGTCAAGGATAACAACGTCTCTGCCGTCCTCAATAAGCTCAACTACAGCGTGGCTTCCGATAAAACCGGTACCGCCTGTTACAAGTACTGCCATATCTATTCTCCTTATGTAATGTTATTTTCAAACAAGAGAGGGGGGATAAACACCCATCTCATGCATTTTTGCGATTTTTTCCTTAACGAAGGGCTTATCCTCCGCATACGTTACGCCGAACCAGTTATCATAGGTGGGAAGCACCGCAAGATCGGCAAAGCCGCTCTTTATTGCGGAGGTTGCCGCCGTCGGCAGATAATATTCTCCCTTTTCAAGATCCGTATCGGGGGACTTTAAGAATGCGTCAAACTCACCCGCAAGACGCTCGAGAAGTGCAGAGGTAAAGCCGTAGAAATTCATGGAAACAAGGGTATCGCCGGGGATAATTGCGGTAGTGCCGTCATCGTATTCGGAAAGAGCATCCTTACCGTGGCGGGTAAGCTTTTTGTTTTCCGTAACGGAGGTAAGCATACCGTTTTCCACGCTGCAAACACCGCGGGAAACGCTTCCCTTGTCGGAAAGGGTGTTTGAAAGCACGTAGCCTGCCATGCAGAAGTGCTCCATACCGTCCGCGGGATGAGACTCCAGATAGTCCTTAACAAGCTTAAATGCGGAGCGACCGTAGAAGTCGTCTGCATTTATAACGGCAAAGGGTCCCTCAACAGCACCCATCACGCACAAAAGCGCGTGACCTGTGCCCCAAGGCTTCTTTCGATTTTCGGGCAGCGGTATCGTAAGATAGCTGTCCTGCTTCTGGAATACGTATTCTACAGAGATCTTCTTTTCCGCACGCTTGCCAACCGTCTCGCGGAAAAGCTCATAATTTTCTTCTTTAATTACAAATACTACCTTATCGTATCCGCATACAACGGCATCGTGGATAGAGTAGTCGATTATAAACTCGCCGTTTGCACCAACGGGGTCGAGCTGCTTAAGTCCGCCATAACGGGAGCCCATTCCGGCTGCAAGTATAACAAGTGTCATAATATCTCCTGATGCAAAGAAAGCAGAGGAATATTATCCCTCTGCTTCCTCCTTTTTTAGTCAGCGTAAACGCTAACGCACTTTCTGTTCTTGTCCTTGTGCTCGAACTTTACCTTTCCGTCGATAAGAGCGAAAAGGGTATCGTCGGTACCGATACCAACGTTGTTACCGGGATGGATCTTGGTGCCGCGCTGTCTAACGATGATGCAGCCTGCGGTAACAGCCTGACCGTCAGCTCTCTTAACGCCAAGACGCTTGGACTCACTGTCGCGGCCGTTCTTGGTAGAACCAACTCCCTTTTTATGAGCAAAGAATTGCAAACTGATTCTGATCATGGTTTTTTCCTCCGTAATTATTTTTGCCGTTATAGAGGTCTGTCCTCTTCCTCTACGTCGATGTAGTCGTAGTAATCCTCCAGCATATCGTTAAGCTGTAAGAAGTACCCCGTAAGGACTGCCTGAACGGCGAAGCGCTTTTTTTCATCACCCTCGTATTCGGGGAGGGCGCCTTTTGCAAGGACCTTGATATTGGTTGTTTCGTCGTCGATTGTGTACTCAACGTCGGAGCCTATTGCGACCTCGATGGTGTTGATGACCAGCATCGTCATTGCCGAGATCGCGGAACAGATAATATCCGTACCTGCCTCGGAAAATCCTGCGTGACCCATCTCCTCAAAGCCGTAATATACACCTTCCGATTTGAGAAATCTGATTGTAGTCATCTTAGAGAACGATGCTGTTGATCTGGATCTTGGTGTAAGGCTGTCTGTGACCCTGCTTCTTCTTTTCGTTCTTCTTGGGCTTGTACTTGAAAACAACGATCTTCTTTGCGCGACCGTTCTTTACTACGTTAGCCTCGATCTTAGCGCCTGCGATGTACGGAGCGCCGAAGGTGGTGTTCTCACCCTTGGAAACTGCGAGGACGTTCTCGAAGGTTACCTTCTCGCCTTCCTCAACACCCAGCTTCTCAACGAAGATGATATCACCCTCGCTTACCTTGTACTGCTTTCCGCCTGTTTCAAAAACTGCAAACATGAAAAGCTTCCTCTCTTTCAATATAAGACTCGCTGCATTTATAGGGGGCTTTCGCACTTAACCCTACTGCAAGCGGCGTATTATTATATCATTCTGTCAAGACAAATGTCAATAGGTTTTTGCCTGTTTTTTAAAGATTTTTCCGATTATTTTTGCTTTTTTCTTTCCTCGGCTGCAAAAGCGGCGTTAACGGTGTTGGAAAGAAGCATCGTAATGGTCATCGGACCTACTCCACCGGGCACGGGAGTAATAAGACTTGCCTTTTTTGCCACCTCGTTAAAATCCACGTCTCCGCACAGCTTGCCGTTTGCATCGCGGTTTATGCCTACGTCGATGACAACAGCACCCTCCTTGACCATATCGGCGGTAATAAAGCCCGCCTTGCCGACAGCGGAAACGAGAATGTCCGCAGACCTCGTCACCTCCGCAAGATTTTCCGTACGGCTGTGGCAGACCGTGACGGTTGCATTTTCGGAGAGCAGAAGAAGCGCCACGGGCTTACCGACGATATTGCTTCTGCCAACCACAACTGCGTTCTTGCCGCTTATTTTCACGTTCTCGTGGTGAAGCAGCTCCATAACTCCCGCAGGAGTACAGGGGAGAAAGGTCGCCTCCTCAAGATTAAATATAAGCCCGGCGTTCTGCGGATGGAAGCAGTCCACGTCCTTTTCGGGCGATATAGCCTTAATAACGGCACGCTCCGAGATATGGCGCGGCAGGGGGAGCTGAACGAGTATTCCGTCCACGGTATCATCCGCGTTAAGCTCCGCTATTTTTGCAAGAAGAAAACTCTCCTCGGTCTCCTCGGGCATTTCAATGACCTCGGAAAGCATACCGGCGGCCTCGCAGGCGGTCTTCTTGTTTCTTACGTAAACTATGCTTGCCTGGTCATTTCCTACTCTTATTACCGTAAGCTTCGGTGCTCTGCCGTATTTTTCGATAAATTCCGCAACTCTTTTTGCGGTCTTTTCTCTGTTTTCGGCGGCTATTGCCTTTCCGTCAATCAAGCTCATTTTCGTTTTCCTCGCTTTTTCCCTTGATTATCTTTTTCTTTTTGCCGATATTTTTAAGCGCTTCAATTCTTGCCGCATTCTTCTTTGCCTTTTCCTTGAGCATTTCCTGCTCCTTTGCATGCTTTTCCTCACATCCGGAGGGAGCGTCGAGGCGAAGCGCGGGTATCTTATTTGCGAGGCGCGCACCGAAGACGAGAAGAACACCGCTGACGATAAAGAGGCAGAAGGCAAGCAGCTGGGAAACTCTTATGCCCGTGTTGCCGATATAGAGGCTGTCGGTACGAAGCCCCTCGATAAGCATTCTGCCAAAGCCGTACCAGCAGAAATAGCCGAGAACAATCTGACCGTTGAACTTCTTTTTCTTGTAAAACGAGGAGAGAAGTATCACACCCGTGATATTCCAAAGCGATTCGTAAAGGAATGTGGGGTGATAATATATCATTTCACCGTATCCGCCGTAGCTTATGCCCATACGGCAGAACACGTCGGTAACGCCTCCGTGTGCCTCGGCATTCGTAAAGTTACCCCATCTGCCGATCGCCTGACCGAGCAGAACACCGGGTGCCGTTGCGTCAAGCAGCTTCGGGATATTGACGTGCTTTACCTTGCCGTAAACGGAGATGGTAACCGCACCGACGATAACGGCGCCGTAAATGGCAAGTCCGCCCTCCCAAATGGCTATCATATTGTAAAGCGTGCCCCACAGGTTTTCGAAAAACGTGCCGCCGCGCTCCACAAATCCGCCGTAGAAGAAGACAAAGTAAAGCCTTGCACCGAGGATGGAAAGCAGCACGGTGATGAAGGCAAGATCGTAAAAGGTGTCTCCATCCACCCTTTCATACTTAGCGCGCCAATTTGCCAGCATAAACGCGCAAATGATGCCAAAGGTAATTATAACGCCGTACCACATTACGTCTCGCCCGAAAAGCGTAAACGCAACGGGATCCAGCTTGAATTCTCCGATTCCCAAACCGGGGAAGGATATGATGTTCATACG
>JAFOAB010000130.1 GCA_017382555.1 Clostridia bacterium | reverse complement strand
GTTCTCATAAGGATATTTGGATAATCCAAAATTGTAGGGACAGGCGTCCTCGACTGTCCATGACACATAAATTTCGGCAGAGACATTGTTTTCTCTGCCGATTTGTGTTATAATGAGGCTAACAGAAAGCCTCCCTCCGAGAGGGAGGTGGCACGGCATAGCCGTGACGGAAGGAGCCTGCGCAACTTTCGGTTCGTGAAAACCTTCGTGTAACGCATTCTCCCTCAGTCGCCTACGGCGCCAGCTCCCTCCCGGAGGGAGCCTTAGGATCCGCGCAACCATAGGGGTATGGGCTTTGCCCAAAGCCGTTGTAATACAAAGGCGAAACTGGCAATATAACAGTGTTATGAAAACCGTTGAAATTTGCACAGGCATACATCGTTCGTCTGCCTTGTAAGGTACGGTGTCTTCGACGTCCCGCGTTATCTTACGAAAAGAACGGCTGGTTTTCGCCAACCGTTCTCTTTAAATTTAGCAATCTATAGAAGCTCCCCTGTCTTGCCTTGGACTATCATTATTTCTGCTTTAATTTCAAATTATCCAATTTTTTTATTGCTTGACGAGCGTATTTTCCATACCCTGCTTTGCGTTCACCGCTATATCGCTCAAAATATGGGCGAAATTCCTCTCGCTTAAAATATCCGAGCGCAGAAATTGCATGAAGCCGTACATCTTCATCATCCAATAGTCTTATCAACACGGGTATAGCTTTTTCGACTTTTCTTTCTCCTAAAAGCAAGATTAACATTTTCCGATTACTTCCGTAACGTTTATCGGAAATCAGCTCTATATATTCGTCAACGTACTTCATTGCCCGTATCGTATACAAACAATCAGATATGTCCCATTGAACCGAGTCTGTCGCTTCAAGAGAACGATAATCTTCGAGCAGCATGGGCACAAGATAATCAGCGCCCCTGCAATAAAAATAACCCATAAAATACTGTTGCTCGTTTTCTATTTTTAACCGTTTGGCTTCGGCATAATATTTTAATGCTATCGGAATAATGACTTTCTTGTATTCGGTATCTAACCCCGACCCTTGAGGCGTATGTTCAAATTCGAATCCAATTTCACGGAGTTCTTTAAGAAAAGGGATAATCAAAGAATCCGGATGCTCTCTAAAGTATTCTTCCTCCTCTTTTTTACGGTCTTCTATGAACTTTTTCAAAAAAGCCGGATTATTCTTTATCACCTGATTGAAATCTCCCATTGATTTTTACTCCTTCATTTGTTGTTTTACGGAATTGGCTGAATTATTATTCTGCCTAGCTTAATCAATTCCTTAAATATTTCTCCGACGGGTTCCGCGTTTGTGAACACAGGGGACTGAACACAGGGGACTGAACACAGGGGACGGTTCCTTGTGTTTTTGCCCAATTCTGCTAAAGTTCTTTATTTATCAGAAGTCGGAAACGTTCCGTTCTTCAAGGACTCGAGCATAATTATCGCGCTGCTTGCGTTGGTTGCAAGCGGAATTTTCTGCACGTCGCAAAGGCGAAGAAGCGCTGAAACGTCGGGCTCGTGAGGCTGCGCGGTAAGCGGATCGCGAAGGAAGATGATCAGTCCGAGCTCGCCGTTTGCAAGCATAGCGCCGATCTGCTGATCACCGCCGAGAGGGCCGCTTTTCATTCTATGTATCGGAAGAGCTGTTTCGCCCATTATAAGGGTTCCCGTAGTTCCGGTGGCATAAAGCTCGTAATTTGCAAGAACGTCCTGATACTCCTTTGCAAGCTCGATGATCTCTCCCTTTTTCTTATCGTGTGCAATCAGTGCAATCTTCATTTATATCTCCTTACAGAATGTCTTCAACAAAGTACGCATTTGTATTAGCGTGTCTGCCGTATTTATCGGTTACGGTAATGCGAACGTAGGTATCGTCCGGCTCAACGATAAACTCCGCATACGTGAGCTTTTTGCCCTTTTCTCTGAATGCGGCACGGGTCTTGCGGCAGCCCGTTCCCATAACTATCTTCTCGCACGGGCCGGTCTTTACGCACAGCTTGTTGCCCTCCATATAAAGCTCCTTGATCTCGGGACCCATGGATGCGTAGAAATTACCCGCAACAAGTGCATCGGTAATGGCGGTGTATTCAAGCTTGTCCGCCTTTATCATCGTAAAACCGCCAAAGGAATCGCGCTTAAGAGAATCCAGCGGTGCGCCGTTGTGGTTATCGTCCGTTGCTATGCAATATATGCGCTTGCCCATACGAAGCATATCATCGTATATTATCTCGTCATATTCCGGGAACTGACGGAAGGAGGCGTAGTTGCATATCTCCATTGCGTGCATACCGTGGTAATGCTCGTAATCGCTTCTGTTTTCAAGCGACCAAACAGGGTGATTGTAGGTAACGAAAAAGCCGTTTTCCCTGCCCGCATTGATCATTGTATTGATACATTCGGGGCTGTGATCGCGCTCAAAATCGGGCATATTGGGGTCGAACTGAACAAGGTGACGGTAATCGGCACCCTTGCCCACCATATACTTTTCCCTATGCCAGCATACCTGACGGAGGTTATCGGGCTTGAGCGCAATAAGGCAGAGATGGCAGGTCTTGCGGTATTTGAAGACCGCACCGGGATCGTTTGCATTAAGCTCGTAGCCGTTAAGCGCAACAAACTCGTCATCGCACAGATGCGTCTGGTCAATCATAACGTTATGGTCCGTATATGCAATAACGGAATAGCCCTGTGCCTTGTATGCTTCCTTCATCTGCTCGGGTGTAAGCTTTCCGTCCGAAACAGTGGAATGGCTGTGAAGATTTGCCTTGTAAAACTTGCCGCCCTCGGGTAAAAGATACTTTCTCATATTAACGCTCCTTTAAAGGCGATTTATTTTCTT
>JAFOAB010000129.1 GCA_017382555.1 Clostridia bacterium | reverse complement strand
GTATGGCTCGTAACGGTGCTTATCCCGATATCGATAATCGCCTCCTCGGTATTGTGGCTTCTTTGCGTCAGAAGGGCGAAAAAGACCGTACTTGAGAAATAATTACACCTAACGGAAATATCATGCATATAACACGCCGCAAGCGAATATAACTGAAAATGATTTTTTTGCCGTTTTTGCGTATGAATCCGAACTCTAACATAACCGTTAGTTTTTAGTTATATTCCGTCTCCGACGGAGTGATATATTTTGCTTTCGCAAAACGTGATATAAAATCCTTCGGATTTTGTGATATTATATTCGCCTCTAACGCCCGCAGGGCATATCACTTGCAAAGCAAATATCACGCACCGAAGGTGCATATAACTCGCCGAAAGGCGAATATAACTGAAAAAAGCAAGTCTTTCGACTTGCTTTTTTCTGGTGGGAGCGGGTGGATTCGGACCACCGAAGTCACTGACAACAGATTTACAGTCTGCCCCCTTTGGCCGCTCGGGAACGCTCCCATATATTTAATTGTGCTGGAGCTGGTGGACGGACTTGAACCCCCGACCTGCTGATTACAAATCAGCTGCTCTACCAACTGAGCTACACCAGCATTCGAACCGTCTGTCCGGCAACGGATGTTATTCTACCATAAAGATATACAAATGTCAATACCTTTTTTCAGAAAGTTTAAAAAAATTTATCTTTACCCCATCATTTTTTTCATTTTATTGATTTATTTGAAAAAAGGTGGTAAAATGTTTACAACAATCTACAATAATATAGTATCCCACAGGGAGGCTTATATGAAAATAGTAATTATCGGTGCGGGCAAGATAGGACTTTCCCTTGCCTCTTGTCTTTCCCAAGACGGAAACGCTGTCACGGTTATCGACACCAACCCCAAGGCTGTTGAGAACGCAGTAAACAGCTATGACATCAACGGTGTTATGGGCAACGGCGTAAACATCACCGTGCAAAATGACGCGGGTGTAAACAAATCCGACGTTCTTATTGCCACCACGGGCAGTGATGAAATAAATATGCTTTGCTGTCTTATCGCTAAAAAGCTTGGCGTAAAGCGCACAGTTGCAAGAATACGCGACCCCGAGTACTCGCGCCAGTTTATACTGATGCTTGATATGATGGGTCTCGACTTTGCCGTTAATCCGGAGCTGGAATCCGCTTCCGAAATGGCGCGTCTTCTGCGTTACCCCACCGCTATCAGCCTTGACACCTTCGCAAAGGGCAGGGTTGACCTTGCGGAGATGATCATAAATGAGGATTCTCTGCTTGACGGTGTAAAGATAAGTGAGCTGCCACGTGTGCTTGATAACATCCGCCTCCTCGTTTGCGCTATTCAGCGCGGTGACGAGGTCATAATCCCCAACGGTAACAGCGTTATCAAGGCGGGCGACAAGATACACATCACGGCAGGGCACGAGCAGCTTGCGGCATTCTTCAACAAAATCGGTGCGTATACCAAAAAGCTCCGCCGTGTGCTTATCATCGGCGGCGGTAGGATCGCCTACTACCTTGCACGTCGCCTTCAGGACAGCGGTATGACCGTAAAAATCGTCGAAAAGGACGAAAAGCGTTGCCTGGAGCTTAGCGAAATGCTTCCCAAGGCGGAGATCATTCACGGTGACGGAACCGACCAATCGCTTCTCAGCGAAATCGGCTTTTCTCAGTACGATGCGTGCGTTGCCGCAACGGGTATTGACGAGGAGAATATCATCATCTCTATGTTCGCAAAGCACTGCAATATGAGCAAGATCATAACCAAGGTAAGCAAATCCACGATGATGGATATGCTTCAATCTGTCGGCATCGACACCGTCATTTCCCCCAGACAGATGACGGAGAACCTCATTCTTTCCTATGTTCGCGCACTTAAAAACACGGAGGGAAGCTCCGTTATCACACTTCATAAGGTGGTGGACGGCAGAGTTGAGGCGCTTGAATTCCGTGTTTCCGAAAACAGCGCGGTGGTCAACACCCCCATCTTCGAGCTTCAGCTTAAGAAAAATCTGCTTATCTCCTGCATCATTCGCGGCAACAATATCATAATCCCCGGTGGTCGCGACGTCATTTTACCGGGTGATAACGTTATAGTTACAACGTCAAACGAACAGCTCTCCGACCTTGACGATATTTTGAAGTGATATGAATATAAGAAGTGTATTTTTCATCCTCGGCAAGATAATTTTACTTGTCGGGCTACTGATGCTTGTGCCGGTTGCGGTGGCACTCATATACCGCGAGGCTATATGGCTTACCTACCTTGCCGTTGCCGCATCTACCATCGCTATCGGTGCGATATGCTCCCAGCTTAAAAAGAAAAAGCTTACCATCAGAGCGCGCGAGGGTATCGCCATCGCGGGTCTTGTTTGGATGCTCGTCAGCTTTTTCGGCGCTCTGCCCTTCTATATTTCAGGTGAGATACCCAGCCTTGTTGATGCTGTTTTTGAAACGGTATCGGGCTTTACTACCACCGGCTCCACCATTCTTTCGGATATAGAGGCGCTTTCGCACGCAAGCCTTTTCTGGCGTAGCTTTACGCATTGGATAGGCGGTATGGGAGTTCTTGTTCTCGGCCTTGCAATACTTCCCGGCGATGACACACAGTCGATGCACATTATGCGCGCGGAGGTTCCCGGCCCCACCGTCGGCAAGCTTGTTTCGCGCATACGAGTTACCGCACGTCTGCTTTATATTATTTATATCTCCCTTACGCTTCTTGAGGCTGTATTTCTGCTTATCGGCGGAATGCCGCTTTACGACTCCATCGTAACATCGCTTGCTACCGCAGGTACGGGTGGCTTTGCCATTAAAAACGCAAGCATTGCCGCATATGACAGCGCATATATTGATGCTGTCATAACTGCGTTTATGCTTATCTTCAGCGTAAACTTCACCCTATACTATATGATACTGCTCGGTCAACTCAAGACCGCAATTCGAAGCGAGGAGCTTCGCTGGTTCTTCGGCATCGTTGTTGCCGCCACGGTTCTTATAACCATAAACGTCCTTCCCCTTTACAGCGGAATTTTCGAAGCGCTACGCTACTCCTCGTTCCAGGTAGCGTCCATAATTTCAACCTGCGGATTTATTACCGCAAATTACGATCTGTGGCCAACCTTCTCGCAGGCTGTATTGCTGCTTTTGATGTTTATCGGCGGATGCGCAGGCTCAACGGGCGGAGGTATCAAGGTTTACCGCGTTGTTGTTATCTGCAAAACCGCATTCGCAAACGTACGCCGCCAGCTTTTCCCGCGCTCCGTTGCCCCCTTAAAGCACGAGGGCAAGCTGCTTGACGATGATATTAAAAACGGCATCACCGGCTATATGTTCACATATATTGCAATTGCGGCTGTATCCGTGCTGATCATCTCGCTTGACAACGTTAGCTTTGCGGAATCGTTCACCGCTATGGTTGCATGCCTTAACAATATCGGTCCCGGTCTCGGAAAGATCGGTGCTGTCGGCAACTTCGGAGATTTGAGCATACTTTCAAAAATCGTGCTCATCTTTGATATGCTTGCCGGAAGACTTGAGTTTTTCCCGATGCTTGCAATGTTCTACCCCGCCACCTGGAAGAAAGGCTGATTAAATGAAACGCATATATATTATCAACTACCTTTGCGGACTGCTTGCGCTGATATTTCTTTTATGCGGCGTAGGCGTGTTCTTGCTCAACATCGGCGCCCCCACCCCCGCACAAGCGCTTGAAGGCATCGACATAACCGAGGCAGAGCCGCTTGAATATTACGCGGGCGAGTTTCTGATCGTTGATATTTTTGCCTATACGGGTGACACGGTGGAGGAGGCAGAGGATTTCTTTTGCTACGCACTTGTAAAGGATAAATACGGCAACACACAGGCCGTTTCCCTTAGCCTGACAAGCGAGGATGTTTTCTTTGACAAGGTCAAGGAGTACGCCTGCAACGAGGAAGCCGAAATAGGCGATTTGATAATCGAATGCGCCGTTAGAGCGCGCAAGATCAGCTCATATCCCGATTACATCAACGAGTGGTACGGCGAATCTGCAGACGTATATAACGAAATGATAGGTATATCAACAAATCTCCCGCTTAACTTCTCCGTTTTCAGCGAGCCGAATGATTTTATAGAGGCACGCAAGGCGGATAAGCGCGTTCCCCTTATAACATCCACTGTCTGCACGGTGGTTGGATTTGCCTTTGCATTTGCGGCGTTCCTTATCCCCGGTCTTACGATTGGCAAGGCCGCAGAGCCGACCGCGCTTCCCGCAGAAGACGAAGCGGAAGCATCCACAAAAGAGACAGAAAGCAATGAATAAGATACTTTTAATGCCCGATTCCTTCAAGGGCACCATAAGCTCCCTTGAGGCGTGCGAGATAATGCAAAAATGCATAAATCGGCACTTTCCCGACTGCCGCGTGATATCCGTACCGATAGCGGACGGAGGCGAGGGCACTGCGGAAAGCTTTGTTTACGCGCTTGGCGGTGAAATGCAGGCGGTAAGCTGTAAGGGGCCGTTTTTTGAGGATATTACAGCGCATTACGCTCTGCTTCCCGACGGCACCGCAGTTATCGAGCTTGCGGCCGCGGCCGGAATAACGCTTGCAAAAACGCTTGACCCGCTTGCCGCAACAACCTACGGTGTCGGTCAGCTTATACTTGATGCACTTGATAAGGGCGCAAAAAAGCTGATACTTGCAATCGGAGGCTCGGCAACCAATGACTTTGGATGCGGTATTGCCGCCGCGCTCGGTGTGCGATTTACCGATAAAAGCGGAAGCGAGTTTATTCCCACGGGCGGAACGCTTGCGGACGTTGCACACGTCGATATTTCCGCCGCTGACAGCCGTTTGAGGGATGCCCGTCTCGTCTGTATGTGCGACGTAACAAACGTCCCGTACGGCGCAAACGGTGCCGCACACGTATTTGCCCCGCAGAAGGGCGCAGACGAAAGGACAGTTGAGCTGCTTGATGCGGGCGTAAAGCATCTTTGTGACACAGTAAAAGCCGACCTCGGCATCGACGTCTCCGGCCTACAAGGCGGAGGTGCAGCAGGTGCTACGGGAGCGGGAATGTATGCCCTGTTCGGCTTTAAGCTTCAGGCGGGCATCGACGTACTGCTTGACACGGTGCATTTCGAGGAGCTTGCCGCAGATGCCGATATGGTATTCACGGGTGAGGGGCGACTTGACTCACAAACGCTCGGCGGTAAAGTGGTAAGCGGTATCGGAAACCGCGCAAAGGTCATCGGCGTACCCGTTGTTGCCGTTGTTGGCGGGGCTAAGGCAGGCGCCGAGGCAATATACGACCATGGTGTTACCGCGATATTCACAACCAACCGACTGGCAGAGCCGTTTGATCCGGACCCCGAAAAATGCAAAAGAAATCTCGAATTTTCTGTTGATAATATAATCCGTCTACTTAACGGGAGGAAATAAAAATGGGAATGATAACCTACGAAAAGCTACGCAGCTATTCTTACTCCAATGACAGACTCATAAAGGGAGAAATAAAGGGCGTTGCCGTACAGTTCAGCGGTCTTGGCGCCACCGCTATGCAGGATGATAACGAGCGCGCGATACGCTTTGCCGAGCACGGTATTATTCTGCTTATTCCCTACAACGATCCTTGGTGCTGGATGAACGATCAGGCAGTTAAATACACAGACGAGGTTATAGACGTAATTTTTGAGCATTACGGTCTTTCCGACAATACTCCCATCGCCTCCATCGGCGGCTCTATGGGCGGTCTTTCCGCACTTGTATACTCCAAGTACGCAAAGCGCACACCCAAGACCTGCGTGGTCAATTGCCCCGTGTGCGATCTTCCCTACCACTTCACCGAGCGCCCCGACCTGCCCCGAACGCTTTACAACGCGTTCTTCGACGAAGCGGACGATCTGAAGACGGCTATGGAAAAGCGCT
>JAFOAB010000128.1 GCA_017382555.1 Clostridia bacterium | reverse complement strand
TGCGGAAACACCGTGAGGGCCGAGTGCGGGACCAACGGGGGGCTGGGGAGTAGCCTGACCCGCGGGAAGCTGAAGCTTAATATAAGCTGTTACTTTCTTTGCCATAACTTAAAATACCTCCTGTGGTTTACTCGGGAGAATAAGTTTTTTCTCCCTCCCACTTCATTTGGCTTTCGCCTATTTTTTAAATTTTAGTTTGCGGATTTATCCGCCTTAACGTCGGTCATCTCCACGTAAACGGGAGTTTCGCGGCGGCCGGTGGCAACGAGGACGGTTACAGTCTTCATATCGTCGGAGATTTCCTCGACGCGTCCCTTATAGCCGGCAAATATGCCCTTATTGATAACGACCTGATCGCCGATACCGAAGCTGAGCTGAACGGACTTAGACTCAACGTTCAGAGCCTCTACCTCCTCATCGGTGAGGGGGGTGGGATGGGATCCGGGGCCAACGAAGCCCGTAACGCCGCGGATGTTACGCACGACGTGCCAGCTTTCATCGGACATTATCATTTTGATCAGCACGTAGCTGGGGAAAACCTTGCTCTCAACTTCCTTTTCATCCTCACCGTCCTTTTCGACGACGGTTTCGATCGGAATTACGATCTCAAAGAAGAGGTGGCCGAGGCCGCGGTTCTCGATTATTTTCTCAAGGTTAGCCTTAACCTTGTTCTCGTAGCCCGAGTAGGTGTGTGCAACATACCAACGGGGGCCGAGGTGAGTTGCATTGATGTCGCTCATTCAGTTCACCATCAATAGATTTTTCCGAGCGCAGAAATGAGCGCGGAAAAGCCCATATCAAGAGCAAATATGATCAAGCCTACAACCACGATGGAAGCAATAACCACGATGGTGTTGGACTTGACATCCTTCTTGGAGCTCCAGGTGATCTTCTTAAGCTCGCTGCCGTAGTCGCGGAAGAACTTCTTGATGCGCTCGCCGAACGAGGGCTTATCGCTCTTCTTGGGGGCAGTCTTCTTAGCGATTTCCTTGTCTGCCATGGTTAACTCCTTTTCACGGCGAATGTAAATAACTTATCCCGTATACCGCGCCGTCGGAATCGGGCGTAGACTGAGATTACTTAGTTTCCTTGTGAAGCGTATGCTTGCGGCAGAAACGGCAGTACTTGTTGAGCTCAAGTCTATCGGGATCGTTTTTCTTGTTCTTCTTCGTGTCGTAGTTTCTCTGCTTGCACTCGCTGCACGCCAATGTGATCTTAACTCGCATTTCGGCACCTCCTATTTAAAAATTTCGCGGATCTAACCGCTTTCGTACCTCCCTCAAACGAGGCTTATTTTTGCACGCAAAAAAAAGCACCTCGCAGAGGTATGGTCATTATACCATCCCTCCCCCTTAATTGTCAATACGTTTTTTGCAAAAAAATCCCGATATTACAAGACTTTTTCGCATTTTTTCCGTCAAAAAATGAAAAAAGGTATTCCCTTTCGCATTCCTATGTGCTAAAATAGGAAATAAACCTTAAGGAGGCGTTATGACGATAGAAAAACTGCCGATAACGCTTGCCACCGCCTCCCCCGACGAAACGGAGGCTGTCGGCGCTGCGCTTGCGAATTATTTAAAGAATAATAATATAAATGAAGGCTTTGTCGCAATGAGAGGCAATCTCGGCGCGGGCAAAACGGCATTCACACGCGGCTTTGCCTCCGTGTTCTGCCCAAAGGCGAGAGTGAAAAGCCCGACCTTTGCCATCGTGAACGTCTATCGCGGCGAGACGGTCATCCATCACCTTGACACGTACCGTATTACGGATGATGACGATCTGTACTCCACGGGCTTTTACGATATGGACGAGGGCTTCATCATTTGCGAATGGAGCGAAAATATTGAATACGCACTGCCCACCCCACGCTACGAGGTATCTATCGAATACGCCGAGGGCGAGGACAGACGGAATATTACCATAAAAGAGATCAACTGAAATGAAGATACTTGCTTTTGATACCACCGCGAAGGCGGTTACGGCGGCAATATGCGAGGATGAGAAGCTCCTCACCTCCTATTTTGCGGAGCTGCCCGGTGTTCATACCACCGAATCGCTTCTGCCCGCCATTGAAATTATGCTGAAAAACGCAAATCTTACGCTTGACGATATGCACCTTATCGCGGTTTCCGCGGGTCCCGGCTCGTTTACGGGCGTAAGGATCGGAGTTGCAACCGCAAAGGGGCTTGCCTTTGGGCGCGAGCTTCCCTGCGCGGGCGTTTCCTCGCTTCAGGCGCTTGCCACCAATCTGCGTGACCGCGATGCGTACGTGTGTGCCGCGATGGACGCACGCAGAAATCAGCTTTATTACGCGATTTTTAAAACGGAAAACGGAACCCTTACCCGACTTTGCGACGATGCGGCCGACAGCGCGGATGCCGCAGCGGCTCTTGCAAGGGAGATGGGCATTACCGATATTATCTGTGTTGGAGACGGCGCGGAGATCGCCGCCGCCGCAATGAACAAGCTTGAGATAAAAACGAGCTACCCCACCGCCTCCCTGCTCCGCCAGAACGCATACGGCACCGCAGTTTGCGGCCTTGAGGCGTACAGAGAGGGCAAGGCTGTTTGCGAAACAGCGCTTCTGCCCATCTATCTGCGCGACTTTGGAGACGGAAAATAACAGGCGCACAACCGCCGCCGTACCTAAAACTTCGGTGACGGCAAATAAGACGACAAACTTGTAGGGGAGGGGCTTGCTCCTCCCGCAGATCACGATAAAATTAAACACCATACATATAAGGAGAAACACATGAAAAAAGTTTACGCAGGCTGTGACCACGGCGGTCACGCACTTAAAAACGAGCTGATAAAGCACCTTGAGTCCCTCGGCTGGGAGGTTGAGGACAAGGGCTGCTATTCCGAGGACAGCTGCAATTATCCCGATTACGCTTCCGCAGTTTGCGAGGCTGTAAAGGCGGATAAGGGCGCACTCGGTCTGCTTGTGTGCGGCACCGGTATCGGTATGTCCATTGCCGCAAATAAGCACAAGGGCATTCGTGCCGCGCTTTGCGGTGACGTATTCAGCGCAAAGATGACCCGCGCACACAACGATGCAAACGTGCTTTGCCTCGGCGCACGCGTAACCGGCCCCGGCCTTGCACACGAGATCTGCGACGCGTTCTTTGCCTCCTCCTTTGAGGGCGGCCGCCACGAGATCCGCGTGAATATGCTTACCGACATAGAGAACAAGCAGTAAATCGATAATCGTAGGGGAGGGGTCTCCCCTCCCGCAAATAACAAGCGCCTCGCAGATCCTTCGCTTAGATCGCCCCGTCATTCTTGAGGGAGCATAGCGACCGAAGAATCAGGGCGAGCTC
>JAFOAB010000127.1 GCA_017382555.1 Clostridia bacterium | reverse complement strand
TTTGAGGAGCTGGCAAAATGATAAAGCTTAGCAGAGAAAAGGTGCTGTTGCTTCATCAGCTGATTACCGAAGAAACGGGCGGCAGTATAGGCATAAGGGATATTGATCTGCTTGAAAGCGCGATCAACAATGCATATAACACTTTCGGCGGAGAAGAGCTTTACAAGACGAAGGAAGAAAAGGCTGCAAGCCTCGGATTTTCTTTGATATCCAACCACGCTTTTGTCGATGGCAACAAACGAATAGGAGTATATGTAATGCTTACTTTTTTGGAGGCCGAGGGCATAAAGATGGACTGCTCAAATGATGATGTAATCGATTTGGGACTTTCGGTTGCGTCCGGTAAAATGAAATATGCAGACGTTCTTGATTGGATAATCAAGTTCAAAAAGTGATTTTGCGAGGTAGTATTGCAAGGAGAAAAATATGCTGCTTGACCCGAAGAGTATGATACGGACTTATCAGAAGTGGGAAAAGGACGGCTGTCCGCGTGTGCCGTTTCCCACGGCTTATATGGCGCGCTGTCTTTTTGCGCTTTACTTTTTTGTATTCGTTGCCGCACTTCTTTTTTACGGTGCTTTTATCATAGTTGCCGTGTTTGCGCTTTTTTACCTTGCTTACGGCTATCACCTTTATATGAAGCTGTTTTCCCTGCTTGGGCTATCAAAATTAAAATTCGCGTTGTTCTTTGTTTTTTCTTCCGCGCTTGTTGCGGCGCTTGCGGTATTTTTGCGTAACCTTGCAATCAAACTTATTGTCGGAGGCTGATATGTCACTGCTTTATAAAAACGAATCTGTAGATACGGCACTTGTAAATGCCATCACCGCCCTCAGATGCGATAAGCTTCTCGGCATGAGCGCACAGAATATTGCCGAATATTTTACCTCGGACGGTGAGGAGATAAGCGCAAGGCAGAGGATAATTACCGACTGTATAAACAACAAGGGGCTCTTTGAGGGCTTTGAAAAGCTTTTGTGGTATATCGAGACCATAAAGGAAATACTTGAAAAGGAGCGTGCATATTCCTCGGATATGGAAAGAACGCTCTATTCCGTGCGTATAATCGAGCAGTATATGGATGCCATAGCCGCGGCAAGCGCACTTTTTGAGGAGTTTGGCGAAGGGCTTTCATCCGACAGGCTGAGGGCGTTCCTCTCTGAATTTGCCGAGGTGTATAAGAGCGAGGGCTACGCAAAAATGGGCGGGTACGTGCGCGAGTGCCTTGAGGATGCGCAAACCGTAAAAAGCTTTACCGTGGGCATCAATCTCAACACAAGGCTGGAGCCGACGGAGATAGGCATTATATCAATGAACGCAGAACCGTTCGTTACCTCCAACTTTTTTACCGACCTGTTCGGCAGTGCGGGTATGCGCGATAAAAAGCTTACTCCTATGGTGCGCTTTTCGGGCAAAAACGAGCTTTTGCAGAGGTCGATGTACCTATCTATGAACGATTATCTCTGTAAGGCGGTCAATAAAGCCTTCCGCGACATTCTCAAAAATACCGATGAGATAACGATGTCGCTGCTCTCCTCCGAGGCAGACCTGCGCTTTGTGTGCCGTGTGTGCAAGACAGCAGAGGAGCTTAAAGAAAAAAAGGCGGCTCTGTGCTATCCCGGTGCGGATGCACACAGAACCGATATAAAGGATGCGTATTCGCCCTTGCTTCTCGCGCATACGCCGTTTTATAATGTGGTCGCAAACGATGCACAGTTCGTGCGCGATGCAAATTCCGTGTACATACTCACGGGTGCAAACAGCGGCGGAAAGAGCGTGTATATTCAAACGGTGGGTCTTTGCCAGCTTATGTTTCAGCTTGGTATTTTCATTCCCGCAAAAAACGCTGTAATGCGTCCCGTCAAATGCATTTTCACACATTTTTCCGCGGACATTTCGCCCGAGGGCGGAAGCGGAGAGAGCCGATTTGTTGCCGAATGCAAGGAAATGAAAAAGGTGCTGAGCGCCCTTACCGAGGATTCGCTCCTGCTTATGGACGAAAGCTTTTCGGGCACCTCGTCCGCAGAGGGCGCCGCAGTTGCCGCGCAGGTGTTAAAGCACATAATCGCAAAAAAATGCGCCTGCATTTACTCCACACATATCCATGAGCTTACCGCGTATATCGACGAGCTGAACAAAAACGGCGAAACGGTAATGCCCATGTGCGTGGAAATGATAAACGGAGAGCGCACCTACCGCATAATCAGCGGAAGATCGGACGATCTGAGCCACGCATACGATATAGCCAAAAAATACGGCCTCGAATTTGCGGAATAGAGGTAAATAATCAAAAACGGCGGGAGCAAGCCCCCGCCCTACGTGCCGATAGGTTGGCTGTAGGGTGGGCTTGCTCCCGCCGTGTGATTTTATTTGGGACTTACCATCTTACTTTCCAGCGCTCGCGGAGCTCCTCGACGGGCTCGGGGGCGCTTGCCTTTTTTTCGGAGGATTCGGAGGCGCAAAGCTCTG
>JAFOAB010000126.1 GCA_017382555.1 Clostridia bacterium | reverse complement strand
CAGGCTCTGATTCGTGAGGGTATGAAGAATGTGGCAGCCGGCGCAAATCCCATGGGTGTAAAAAAAGGCATCCAATCAGCCGTCGATGCTATTGTTGCTGAGGTTAAGGCAAATTCCAAGAAGGTAACTCTCGGCTTCTTTACTCAGGACCTCAGAGCAAGCTTCGTATACGGTATGACAAGCTGTGCGGACGTTCGCAGAGGTGCAAACGTGGAAACTCTCGTTCTTAAGGAATGGAAATCCAAGGAGAAATTCTTCTGCACGACTGAATACGGCGGCTTCAATCTCCTTGACGGAACTACAAATAAGCTTGGTGTTCTTAATACGGTTCAGAACGACGGCGTTAAGCTCCTTGCGGCTGCAGGTACTGTTCCCACACCTCCTCCCACTCCCGATAAGCCGGTCGAGACCGGCGACGCTGCAAGCATCCTCGTTGCGGTTGCACTCATCTCCCTTGCGGGTGTAACGGTCGTTGCAAAGAAAAAGAACAGATAATAAAGCCTATAACGGTTAAATAAATTGCTCCCTCGCTCGTCGGGGGAGCTTTTTTGATGTTTTGCAATATTTTTTGAAAAAGCTATTGACAATATCGTTTTTTTGTGGTATAATACTGTCCCTTTTACCCTCGTGGCAGAAGAATATAAATATATCGGAGGTGCTTTTATGAAGATTGTAAAAACGGTTGAAAGGGAGCTTACCGAAAACGAGCTTCTTACCGTCGAGAGGTTCCGCAGCTACACGGACGGAGTCAGCTTCGCGCTTATAGGTGATAACGTTACCGTTATGCTTGATGAGGTGGAGAGCAACGACGTGGAATTACTCAAGAGTGAAGCCCAAAAGCTTATGTCCGAGCTTTTGCACATGCACCCGGATTTTGACGTGATCCACATGGACGACGGAAGCACGATGATTCTTATGAACACGGGCGTTGTTGCGTTCAGCTCGGTTGATCCTGCATCGTCCGGTATGAGACTGCACCTTGAGCTTCGCGGCATGTGCCTTGAGGCGTGCGAGAGAGGCGAGGTCATCGCTGTAGCATTTGAGGAGGACGCGGAATAATTCGCTTCCTTCACTGTTTGATAATAGCTTACGTAAAAGTAGGGTGACCCGCATTTTTGCGGATCACCCGAAATTTTTTGTCAGCTCTTTGATGATGTAAGTATATCGACTATCGCCTTTTCAAAGAAGGGAAGAACGAGCTTCATTCCGTCGGCGTTGAGGTGGCTTATATCGTTCGGACCGATGCAGTAGGTGGCGCGGAAGGTTGAGCTTGTCATGTAAACGCCCGTTGCCTTCTGGTCCTTTGCATTGATGCAGGGGACGCCCATGTCCGCGCAGACGTCGATATGTGCTTTACCGTACGCACTGCATACGTTGCCGGCGGGGTTAGCGTTGCCGCCGACCTCCCAGCAGGTAACGCAGATGATAAGCGCATTCGGATACTTTTCCTTGACCTTTGTAATAAGCACTCTTGACGCGCCCATCATTGTCGCCGTATCGGTGCTTTGAAGCGTGCCTAAAGGAGCGCTTATGTTGTAGTCGTTGCGTCCGCCCTCGATAATAACGATATCGGGATTATTGTTG
>JAFOAB010000125.1 GCA_017382555.1 Clostridia bacterium | reverse complement strand
AATTGTTTCCGGACTTTCCTTTGTACCGCCTTTTATCCACCATTTAAGCGTTTCGATAAAGGTGGAGGCGATGTGATTCTTCCAAAAATCGTTAGGTACGGAGCAGCTTTTATTGTTTTCGAATAACTTTATCTTTCGTTCGGTCAATTCATCAATTCCGCTGCGGAAATATCGCCAGAATATTTCGTTATTTTGGGAGGAGAGAAGTGTGAGAATGTTGTTGTCGTTATTTCGCAAATGTCTTAAAAGATGCAAATAAGCGGCATCCGAGCTGTTACATTCAAATATGTGGCGGTGATTATGAGCGTTATCGCTTTCCCTGTCGAACAAATGACAAAACAGCTCCTCGCACATCTCCTTTAAAAGAAAATCCTTGGTTTCAAAGTGGGAATAGAAGGTAGCCCTTCCAACGTCAGCTCTTTCAATTATCTCCCCGACCGTAATTTGTGAAAAATCTTTTTTGTAGAGAAGCTCGCTAAAAGCGCGGAAGATTGCTTCTCTCGTCTTTCTTTGTCTTCTGTCCATATAACACCGTACAATTTATGAATTTTGTTCGATAACGAATTTTGTTCCGTAATCGTATGTTGTATTAACTTTTTGATTTGATATAATAAAAGCGAACAATATGTTCGGTAGTGAATATATTGTAACATATTTGATGCTGTTAGTCAACGGAGGAAGCTATGAATACCGATAGAAATATTTTGATTGCGTTTGTTCTCAATTTTTTCTTTTCAATTTTTGAGCTTTTCGGCGGAATAATTACGGGCAGTGTGGCGATTATTTCCGATGCATTTCACGATCTTGGAGACGCTGTCGGTATCGCTGTTTCGTACCTTATGGAGCGAAAAAGTAAAAAAACAACCGATGACGTGTATACCTACGGATATGCTCGTTATTCCGTTTTCGGCAGTCTCGTCACTACTTTCATACTTATTGCAGGCTCCTTGGTTATGATATATAACGCGGCTGTGCGTCTTTTAAATCCCGTTGAGATAAATTATGATCGAATGCTCATTTTTGCAGTAGTTGGAGTTGTTGTGAATTTCGGAGCTGCTTTCTTTACGCGCGACGGTCACTCGTTAAATGAAAAGGCAGTGAATTTGCATATGCTGGAGGACGTGCTCGGTTGGACGGTAGTACTAATCGGTGCTGTGGTAATGCGATTTACCGATTTTTGGATAATCGATCCCGTTATGTCCATCGCCGTTTCGTTATTCATTTTGGTTCATTCAATTAAAAATCTCAAGGCAGGATTCGATGTGCTTCTTGAGAAAACGCCGAATAACGTAAGCGTGTCCGAGCTGTGTGAGCATATTAAAGAAATCGGCGGCGTAATTGACGTACATCACGTCCACGTGTGGACCATTGACGGGATGAATTCTTATGCAACTCTGCACGTAGTTACCGATGCGGATTCGTCTGCGGTTAAAAGTGCTGTAAAGGAAGAGCTGCGGGAGCACGGTATTTGCCACGCGACGGTGGAGCTTGAAGGGCAGAACGAGCGATGCAATGAAGAATGCTGTAAACCGTATCAACATAACGTTCACGGACATTGCCATCACCATCATTAAAGGAAAGCGATATGTATTTTTGCATATCGCTTTTGTATTTTATGTAAGGGAAATTATATTTTGTGTTTTTTACATGATTTCGGTTGCAATTTTACTTTTGTTTTGATAAAATTATAACGTAATAATATACTCTGTTCGGAGGATAAAAATGACCGAAATTTTACGCGAAAATAATCTTAACTATTTAGTTTGCGACGGCGTTAAGGCTGCCGAGATCGTTGCTTGCGACGGGGCTGAGGACAGCTTCGTTCGTATTAACGAGCTTGCCTTTCTTTGGAAGCGTACCACCGCAGTGCCTACCGTACATATGCGTATGGAGCTTCTAACCGCAAAGAAGCCCGAATTTACGATGATACCCTCGATAAGCTATAACGGTAACGGCTGGGGAACTACTCCCGAGTACGTTGGTGACAGAGCCGAGGACGGAACCCCTTGGACCTTTGCTTGGCACCGCGCGACCATCCCCTCCTGCACCTTTACGGCAACAAGCGAAGCGTGCGTTGCTATGATGACGGAGGTTGGTGAGGACACCGCCTGCTCCCTTTATCTTGACGGGGATAAGGAAAGACACGTTGTAATTTACCCGGAGGAGGAGCAGCCTAAAACGCTTCAGCGCCACTTCTGGGGCGATGCATATCAAGGTGAGGGTCATCCCCGTACCGAGTTTACCGCAATCATCCTTGCTTACCCCACCGAGGATAAGCCCATAAAGTACGATAAGCTTCTCGACTTCGCTTGGCGTTACTACGGTCACGCTATCGATGCTCCCAGAACGCCCGAGAATCTTTACGATCTTGCTATCTCATACTCCCGTTATCTTTACGAGGAGGAGAAAAACGGCTTCTGTGGCTTTACTATGGGTTGCCAGTGGCACGTTGCTCAGCACTCCTATATGAAGACCGTAAACCGCTACGAGATAAGCTGGGTAGGTCAGTCCGCTTCCATGGCAAATGCTATGCTTTATCATTATCTCAAGACGGGCGATAAGGATGCACTTAAGATGGGTATCGACGTACACGATTCTTGGATAAAGTTCGGTACGCGTCAGGACGGTCTCATTGATGCACGTCTCGACTGGGATCCTTGGCGCGACAGATATTATGCGGATGATTACGTGCCCGATAAGTGGAAGCTCGGTGAGTGCGCGTGCGAGAGCCACAAGGTCTTCGCGGGCAAAAAATTCCGCCGTGATGAGAACGGACAGATCAAGATAGCAATTGATGCTTGCAACATCGGCGGCGCCGCAGATGCGTATTTTGAGGGCTATGACCTTGCAAAGCAGTGCGGCATCGATAAGCCCGAATATCTCGCTACCGCGTTTGGCGTTTGTGATTTTGCCATCAGCACGCAGGATGAAAGCGGAAGATACGCAAAGAGCTGGGATTACGATGGATCCATCCTTGCCGCAGACGGTACGATCGGCTGCTTCCTCGTTCTTCCTATGCTTACCGCATATAAGCGCTCCGGAGACGATAAGTATCTCGATTCCGCACTTAAGGCATTCAACTTCTACTATGACGCCTTGGAGCGTGACGGTTTTACAACCGCAGGTGCGCTTGATACCTACTGCATTGATAAGGAATCCTCCAGCCCCCTCCTTCGCGATGCACTTGAGCTTTACGATATAACCGGTGACAAGAAGTATATTGAGGCGGCAAAGAATATCGCTTGGTATCTCTGCACTTGGCTTATGTACTACACAATCGAATACCCCAAGGACAGCCTCATCGGCTCCATGGGCTATGATACCTTTGGCTCTACCTCCGTCAGCACCGCGCATCAGGCGCTTGACCAGTACGCGCTTCGCGACGTTATGTCATTTTTACGCCTTTCGGAGCTTACCGGTGAGAACCATTGGAAGGAGAAGGGAATTGCCTTCTTTGCCAATGCTTGCCAGTGCATTTCCGACGGAACTATGTACGTTAACCGCCGTGTTCGTCCCGCAGGTGCGCAGGACGAGGCGATATTCCACACAAGATGGGGTCGTTTTGGTGTTCCGCCCTTCTCCCCCTCGCAGTGGCTTCCCGCTTGGCCGAGTGCCTTCCGTCTTGAGATACTCCGCTTCACGAAGGATTGGGATATCCTGAGACACGGTCTTGATAAGATTGAAAACGCCATAGAGCACGTAAAGTAATATGAAATCTGTAAGAAATATATTTAAAAAAGGAATAGGACCTTCAAGCTCCCATACTATGGGGCCCGCTTTTGCGGCTAAGGATTTTGTTACCAAATATCCGTCTTCCGACAGTGTTAAGGTCGAGCTTTTCGGCTCCCTTGCCAAAACGGGCAAGGGACACGGTACGGACAGGGCGATAAGCGGTTCGCTTTCTCCCATACCTGCGGAAATTGTGTTTAATATGGATTCCGATGCAAAGCTCGAGCATCCCAATACCCTTACGTTTACCGCATTTAAGGACGGTGCTGTGCTCGGCGATTGCACGTATCTTTCAATTGGCGGAGGTGACGTTCGAATCCCCGGCGGTACGGAGCTTCACCCTGTGGACGTATATACCGAAAATTCTTTTACAGAAATAGCGGCACTTTGCAAGGCGCGTAATATTCGCCTCTCCGATTACGTCTTTGAGCACGAGGGGGAAGGATTCCGCGAGTTTTTGCACGACGTGTGGAACACGATGTGCGATGCTATCCGCGAGGGACTTATCCATACGGGCATTCTTCCCGGCGGTCTTGAGGTTGAAAGGAAGGCACAGCGCCTCTTCAGCCAGAAGCACATTGACGAAAGTCCTCAAACAAGGGAGAACCGTCTTGTTTGCTCCTACGCTTTTGCGGTAAGCGAGCAGAATGCCGATTGCGGTCTTATAGTCACCGCACCCACCTGCGGCTCTTGCGGAGTTGTTCCCGCAGTTCTCAAGTATATGCAGGAGAAGAACGGCTTTTCCGATGACGATATAGTTCGCGCTCTTGCGGTTGGCGGCCTTATCGGTGATCTTGTTGCCACAAATGCTTCAGTCAGCGGCGCGGAATGCGGCTGTCAGGCGGAGGTTGGTACCGCTTGCTCCATGGCGGCTGCCGCGCTTGCCGAGTTGTTTGAGATGGGTATTGACCAGATAGAATATGCTGCGGAAATATCCCTTGAGCATCACCTCGGTCTTACGTGTGATCCCGTATGCGGACTTGTTCAAATACCTTGTATTGAGCGTAATGCCGTTGCGGCAATGCGCGCGATAAATGCGCTCAGCCTTGCTAATTTCTTATCCGACAGCAGAAAGATTTCATTTGATATGGTTGTGGAAACGATGTATCAAACGGGTAGGGACCTGCACGGTATGTACCGCGAAACCTCCGAGGGCGGACTTGCAAAGCTCTATAAGCATCCCGAAAATTAAATTATATAAGGAGTACGGTTATGAGAAGATTAACAGCACTTGTAATTTGCATTTTACTTGTTCTCGCGTCCTTTGCCTCATGCGGTAAGGAGATGACAGCATATGAGCTTGTTTCCTCTGCTGTTGAAAAAAGCTCGTCACTTAATGATATTGAGCTTGAGCAGAAGGTTGATATGAAGCTCGATATGATGGGAATGTCCATGGATATCCCGATAACCATGACGATGAAGGGTAAGAGCATAAATACCGATTCGCCTATTCTTTATTCTGATATTACCACCTCTATGATGGGTACTACGGTTGATTCTATCGTGTATATAGAATCAGGCTACGTTTATCTTACCACCCTCGGCGAAAGCTACAAGATGAGCCTTTCCGAGGTTGCCGATGAATATGATATCGGCAAGGACCTTACTGCGGTATTTTACTGTCCGGCCGAGAGCGTTTTTGAGGGTGTTGAGGCAGTTAAGAACGAGGACGGCTCCCGTACTGTTACACTTGTAATGACGCAGGAGGATTATATCGCCGCTTACCGCCCGTATTACGACTCTCTTATGGGTGAGATTGGTCTTGACGGTGATGCTTCTTTGAGCGATATTAGCGTTTCTCTTACCGTAAATAAGGACGGCTACCTTTCTACATATAAAATGAGCTGTGCGATTGCTATGACACTTACGGAAATGGGGATGGACGTTGCGGTTACTGCCACTGTAGATACAGAAATCAACTTCGTGAATATCGGCGGCAACGTGACCATCACTCCTCCCGAGGGATACCAAGGTTTTACCGCTCTTGAGTAATTTGTTTGTTAACAAAAAAGACGATATGGAATTATCCATATCGTCTTTTTGTTACTTGCGTTTTTTAAATATAAAGGAACGGAACAGAATAATCATCATAAATGCAAAGAACGCAATGAGTATCAAAAATGTTCCGAAAGGCTGGCGGGGGCAATACGATGCGATAAGCATCATAGGGAAGCCGAATACAATGGCAGGGAAGTTCTGATATACAAGATTATCCGCAACGGGGGTTTTAAGGTCCTTATCTGCTTCGCGGAGGAGAATCATACCTGTGCTTGCGGTTCCGGTAAGCATTCCGTACATCGCAAGGAATTGCTCCTCGCAGTATGCGGAAAAGAGCTTAGTACAAACGAAACGCAGGAATGCGTAAGTGATAAGCGCACCGCCGATGCCGAGAACCAGAAGGACAACTACGTACTGCTTGATGAATTCAAGGCGGATTGCGGCAATACCCGCAACTATCATAAGGTCAAAGAAGAATCCGCCCGCTCTCACCATAAGGAAGGGGTTTACGTATTCCTTCTTGGCAATATTCTTTTTGCGCATAAGATTGAGAACAGAGCGAACGATCGTTGCCGCAACAACTCCGAGAAGGAAGTTGAATCCAAACAGAGTTGAGCGCATACCGGGGAGAAGTAAGCCGAGGCCGTACATAATAAGATATGCGATAAAGTAGCAGGCGAAAATTATCGCTATCTGAACGGTCATTTTATCAATGCTTCCGTTCATCGGAATCTCGTCGGGATTTTGTATCTGCTCGGAGTTTATGGCGTCGCAAACCTCTTGGTGGGATACTGTGATCTTTTTCCTCTTACGCATTATATTTAGGTGGATAACTCCGCCCATAGCCGCACTTATGAAGCCCATTGCGGCAATCGTAAGGCCGAAGCTTTTACCGCCAACAAAGCCGTAATCCGCCTCGTAAATACCTCCGTAGTTAAGCGCCTGACCGGTGCCCTGACCGTAACCGAAGGGAAGGAGAATACCTGATGCGGCAAAGAGATCACCGAAAAGGACGGAAACACCGATCGTAATAGCAAGTCCGAAAATACCTTGAATAAGATAAGTGGAGACGGTTGTAACACCAGTGTTGAATATCTCTGTGCTGCGCTGCTTTGAAAGCTTTTCCTTTGAGGATTTAAATGTTGTTGCAATAAATCCGAGCGCCAGGCAGTGATACGTAATTATCTCGAGAGTAGCCGCGCCGCTTCCGCCGAAAAATTCGGCATTAAACATATTTTTGTCGGTTATTTGGGTGTAGATCATGCTCGGTATCAATAGAATGATACCACCCAAAACTGACGTGGGTATCAAGGAGTATTTAAGAGGCTTTATTGATTTTTTGATGAGGTTTGCCAGAAGCAGGCTCATCAAAAGCATTGCAAGGAGATTTATAAAGCCCCAAACGTCAGATTCCCAAAAATTCTCCATAAGGGTCTCCCTTCTTTATGTTGGAATATCTGTAGTACAGATTCATGTATTTAACGGCATTGAAGCGCTTATGACTCTTGATTTGATAAATCTTGTCATTTACGTAAATGTTCAGTTTGTTCCTTCCGAGCACGGCAATTGCGCTGATATCGTCAAAGGAAAGCTGAAGCTCACTATCTCCTGTAAGCGCGATCATATTGCCGTGTAAGGTCATTTTGCGTGTGCCGAATTTGATTTTCTTTTTATAAGGAATAACCTCGTAAAGATCAACCGTGTCACTGCATATTGCCGTATCGCCAAGTGCGGTAGGGTCTATGGAATTTACGTAAGCTGATTGATCGTTATACCATTCCTTGACGGTTGAATATTTGAAATCCGGTGAATCGGATCTAAATCGAAGATCCGAGCCGTAAGTGGCGGATAGACCGCATTTTTTACACTTTATTACGTCGCCGTTGCTTTCAAATTCAGATATTCCGCAAACGGGACAGTAGAATATCGCTCTTTCCAGATACTCGGCACTCTTTTTGTGCGTGTATGTATAATTTGTTTGCGTTTCATCGATATAAAGCTCTGCGTTGATAGCGGAAAGAAGCTCCTCGTCAGTCATCGCATTGTATTCGACAGGGTCAATCACTCTTGATACGTAGGAGCGCATTTTACCCTTGCGCTTTACGTCGCTCCAGCGTGGGTGAACGCCGTATCCGCCCTCGATTCGCATACAAGCAACGGGCATTTTAAGCGCCTTAATAAGGGAAACGATGGTAGGCTTGATATATCCGGTCTCGCCGCTGAAGGTGCGATTGCCTTCAGGAGCAATTGCGATGGAACCGCCCTCTCTTGCAACCTGCATACAGTTTAAAACGGCACGCATATCGGAGGTGGATTTTTTGATCGGTATGGGATTAACGAAGTTTTTAATGATCCAGGATACTAAGCCGTTCGAGAAAAGATCCTCGGATGCAACGTAGTAAACAACTCCGGGATACGTAAAAGCAACGAAAAATTGATCGAATGCCGTTTGATGGTTGTAGAGAATAAAATGAGGCTTTTTCTCGGGATTACGGAATTTCTCAAATTTTACTCCGTACATCAGCCTTGATATGGGATAAACTATTGCTCCACCGATGATTCTGACCCACAGATGGTGCGGTCTTATCCATTTTTTCTTTTTCTTCTTTTGGGGCATAAAAGCTACTCCTTGCTTGTTGTTAAGAAAAAGGCCTTGACCCGAAAAATCGGGTCAAGGTGCGGGTCATTTTGTGAGAAGTGCGCTGATGGCGCTGAGGAAAGCATCCTGTTCCTCGGAGGAAAGGATGGTGTAAATTACGTAGTTGCCGTAAACAGTGGTCTTTGCTCCGTCAACCTTCGGCTTTTCGGCCTGGCTGTAGCGTGTGTCCCACGTTGCGATGCGGCCTGCGAGGTAGGTAGAAAGTGCAGCGTTTATCTTTTCGGCAGCCTCCGCATCCGTTGCCTTGAAAATTCCGAATTCGTCGATAGATGCGCTTCCCATAGGTGTCATAACCTTGCACTCGGTATAGAGGGAAGCATCAACGTTCAAATAGAACATCATAAATTCATCGCTTGCGGCATTGAGATTAGATGAAAGCGAAATCTTTTTTACAGCCGAATCGGCAAGCGCGGTAACGGAAACGTCATCCTTGTATTCAATAGCTCCACCGCAAGAAATCAGAGAAGTAAAAAGCATAGCAATAACAAGAAATGCCAAAATGATCTTCTTCATAAAAACCTCGCAAAATTACGGAACCGTGTGCGTCCGTACGTAGTTAAGAATGGCGTTATAGCCCTCGGGATTGATGTGCACACCGTCAAGGTGATAGGTGTTGTATTCCTTCTTCAAAGCACCGTTTTCGTCCATAAGAACGTCCTCGGTTTTAAGCACGGGAATATTAAGCTCGGTGCAAATTTCAATAAGCCAAGAGTTGCGAAGCTTAACGTGCTCGCTTCTGATGGGAGACCCATCCTCAATCAGCTCCGCATCGATTACGGGATAGATGGTCTGGAAAATAAGTGTAGTGTTGGGGGAGTTTTGCTGAACCAATTTTTGAATGTTGGATATCTGAAGCTTGAAGTACGTTTCCTTCTTATCCATCGTCCAGCCATGCTCCTCCTTGCCGTAAAAGGACGAGCAGTTTATGCCGAGCGTAACTATGAGAATATCGGGTTTTACCGACGCTAGAACCGAAGAAATAGGGGCATCGACCCAATCTCTGAAATCTACACCGGCAACGGGCATTGCAACGGATTTGCTTGTGATATCGTTAAGATCAAGTGTTCCTGCGGCGGGTACCCAAATCTGTGAATCGTCAAGATCCGTATAATGGTGCATATGATACGTGGTGGAATCACCAAGGAAAACAACACGCTTTAGATACGCATCACCGCCGTCTGCGGTTTCGTTCAGATAGATGCTTTGGGGTGTAACGGGCACGTCCGTCGGCACAGTAACGGGCTCTTGTGTCGTAGCGTCCGTTGTGGGTGCCGCAGTGCTTGGTGCCGTTGTGTGGGGTGCAGCGGTGGCAGGTGTATCGGTAGAAGCTGCGTTAGTTGTATTTGTATCCTCAGTACCTGTTACGGGAGATGCTGTAACAGAATCCGTGACCGGTGAAGCTGTGACCGCGGGAAGAGGATCAGAACCCAAAATTCGCATTGCAAACATACCGCCCATAACAATAACTGCAAGTATGGTTGCGGACAGTAAAATTATCAAAACAAGGGACAGAAAACGGTTTAATCCGTTTCCGTTACCGTGGGGCTTACTGTTCATTAGGAGTCCTTTCTTTTTTGAATTGCGCCAAGGATAAGCATTCTTATAAGCATTGTAACAGCATAAGCAACAGCCGTAAGTACTATGCAAACCATTTTGCCCGCGCCTGTTGAACCGTTGCCGAGCACGTTAACGTAAAGCAATAAAACGGCACCGATGCAGCAAACACAGTGCAAAGTGTAGGCAAGAGGCTTTGGAAGCCTTTTGATATGTAAAATAAACGAGGAAAGGGAAATGGCGAGCGCAACCAAAAACAGTGCAACGATCATATCAGCAGACATGGCGGGCTGCTTGGCGGCGCTGGCATAGTATCCGATAAAATAGAAAAAGAACACGCAAGCGGTAAAAATACAGCAGGCGCGGCTTACAGCATTACGAAAAAAATCAGACATTGCATCCTCCGAATGTGGCACTTTTAAGATAATATCACATTTTTACGTGATTATCAAGTGATATTTTTGATAAAAAAGCAAAAACCTTTCAAATTGCGGATAAATATTATCTGTCTGCGATTGACTTTTGCATAATTATTTAGTATAATTCTATTAAAATTCATATAACTATCGGAAGGTGTAACAATCTTATGCTCAGCAGAAGAAATGCAAGAGAGGCCATCATCGGTCTTGTATTTGAACTTGGCTTTCACAACGGGGAATATGCCCCCGATGCTATACTCGCAACCGCGCATCTTGAGCGCGAGATCCCTGAAGATGATTACGTGGATTCCTGCTTTATCGGAATTTGCGAAAATCTTGCCGCTATCGATGAGGAAATTGAAAAGCATTCCTCCGGCTGGAGAGTGGAGAGAATCTCCGGTGTTTCTCTTTCCATACTTCGTCTCGCCGCTTATGAAATGCTTTACTGCGATCCCAAGCTCCCTTACAGCATCGCTATAAATGAGGCGGTCGAGCTTGCAAAGCAGTATGCGGAGGATGGCGCGGCATCGTTTATTAACGGACTTCTCAACAGCCTTGCAAAGGCTAATAACTGTGAGGCGTGATATGAAGGACCTGTTTGTCGGTATCGACACAAGCAACTATACAACGTCCGTTGCCTGTGTCGACTCCGATGGAGAGATACTCGCGAATATAAAGTTACCGCTTCCGGTCAAGGAGGGGGAGCTTGGATTGCGCCAGCAGGCGGCGCTTTTTGAGCACACCAAAAATTTGCCGGATGCGTTTTTGCGTTTAAATGAGCATCTTGCTAACGGCGAGATCAAGGCTGTCGGAGTTTCGGCAAGGCCGAGAAATCACGAGGGCTCTTATATGCCGTGCTTTCTTGCGGGTGTTGCAGGTGCATCTGCATTTGCTTCTGCCGCAAAAGCTCCGCTTTATCGCTTCTCGCATCAATGCGGCCACATACGTGCCGCCCTTGCCGGTGCGGGGCTTTTGCCCTTTGATGGGGTATTTACCGCGCTCCACATATCGGGTGGAACGACGGAGATAGTGCTTTGCAAAAGGTGCGATAACGGATTTGAATGCGAGATTACAGGCGGTACCGCAGATTTGTGTGCAGGTCAGGCTGTGGACAGAACAGGCGTGATGCTCGGCTTCCCATTCCCGTGCGGACCGCATCTTGAGCGCTCTGCGCTTGAGTTTAGCGGCAAGCTGCCACCAATGAAGCTTTCGATAAAGGACACGTACTTTAATTTGTCGGGTCTTGAAAATATGCTCCAAAAGCGTTATGTGGAGACTGGCGATAAATCCGAAATCAGTCGTATGTGCCTCGATTTTATCGCACGCTCGCTTCATAAGGCTATTGAGAATCAGCTTGCAAAATACGGGGATATGCCCGTTATATGCTCGGGCGGCGTTATGAGCAATTCGATTATCAAGGAAAAGCTTTCCGATATATCGGGAATTGCATTTGCGCCCCCTGTTCTTTCGGCAGATAACGCTGTCGGAATTGCATATCTTACCAAGGAAAAATATCTGGAGAATTTTTGATGAAGGATACGCTTACCGTCACAGAGATAACCGAATATATCAAGCAGCTCGTTGACGGCGATGAGGTTCTTTCATACGCCGCGATAAGCGGTGAAATATCTAATTTTAAAGCCCATTACGCAAGCGGACATCTGTATTTTTCGCTGAAGGATGACGGTGCTCAAATCAAGGCGGTTATGTTTCGCTCCGCCGCCGCAAGTCTCGACTTTCAGCCGCAGGATGGCGAGGCAGTCAAGGCATACGGCAGAGTAAGCGTTTATCCGCAGGGCGGACAGTACCAAATGTACGTTACCCGCCTTGTTCGCGACGGTGCAGGTGCTCTCTGGCAGAAATACGAGCAGCTGAAAAAGCAGCTTGAATCCGAAGGGCTTTTTGATGAATCAAGGAAAAGACCGCTACCCCGCTTCCCGAAGAGGGTGGGTGTTATTACCTCAAGGACGGGTGCCGCGGTCAGGGATATAATATCCGTTCTTACCCGTCGATGGCCGATGACGGAGATCGTATTTTGCGGTGCCTCCGTTCAGGGCACTGACGCTCCTGCGGAGCTTCGTGCCGCGCTTAGACTTATGGCGGAAAAGGGGAATGTCGATACCGTCATAATCGGTCGAGGAGGTGGGTCCATTGAGGACCTGTGGGCATTTAACGACGAGATGCTTGTTCGCGATATTGCCGCTTATCCGATTCCGATAATCAGCGCCGTAGGACACGAAACGGATTTTACGCTTTCGGATTTTGCCGCCGATATGCGCGCGCCGACACCGAGTGCCGCCGCAGAGCTTGCAGTACCCGATAGGGCTGAATATATTTCGAGGATCGCTGCGCTTGACGGTCGAATGAACAACTCGCTTGTTTCACGTATAAACGATCTTAGGCAGTATATAGATTCGATTTCATCTCGCGGTGTTATGCGCTCACCGCTCGCTTCGCTTGAATGGAGAAAAAAGGATCTGCTTTCGAAAAGCGAGCTTTTGCACACCCGTATCGAGGCGATTAAAAACCAAAAGCAAGCCGCACTTACAACGCTTGCCTCCGGGCTTAACGCATTAAGTCCGTTAAGCATTATCGACAGAGGATATCTTCTTGCTACCGATGATGGCGGCAAGACGGTTACATCCGTTTCCGACGTTAAGGTCGGCGATTCGGTCAAGTTGAGATTTACAGACGGATATGCCGTTACCCGTGTTGAAAATACAGAACCCTTGAATGGAGAAAGTTAAAATGGCACAAAACGATAAAATGACCTTTGAATCTTCGGTTGCCAGACTTGAGGAGATAGTTAAGCTTCTCGAAAACGGAAAGGCACCGCTTTCCGATTCTCTTGCGCTTTTTGAGGAGGGAGTTTCCCTTGTTCGCTTCTGTACTGCAGAGCTTGATGAGGCGGAAAAGAAAATTACCGAGCTTACCTCCGGAGATAAAAATGACTAACGAACAGGTTGCCGCTCGTATCAAGCTTGATGCGGGGCTTATAGAAAACGCGCTTTCCGAGTTATTAACCGTTAACAGCGATTACAGCGATGAGCTTGCAAGTGCCATGCGTTATGCTGTACTTGGCGGTGGCAAAAGGATCCGCGGCGTTATATGTCTTGAGACTGCGAGAATGCGCGGTGTAGACATAAGCGAGGCATTGCCGTATGCTTGTGCGCTTGAGCTTATGCACGCATCCAGCCTTGTGCACGATGATATGCCCGCGCTTGATAATGATGCGATGCGCAGGGGAAAACCCTCCTGCCACGTTAAATACGGTGAAAGCACCGCGCTTCTGTGCGGTGATGCACTTATTTGCCTTGCCTTTGAGGCTCTTGCGAAAAGAGAGCAAAACGTAAGAAGCGCACTTCTCGCTTTGTCAGAGGCGGGTGGTATCGGCGGTATATGCTCGGGGCAGGTGTTTGACATCGCATCCGAAACCACACCCGTTGACTACGAGGGGCTGATTAAGCTGCAGAGATATAAAACAGGCAGACTTATGCGTGCCTCCGCACTTCTCGGTTGCATTTGCGCCGGTGATGAATTTGAGGATAAGGAAAGCTACGCCGCTTGTGCGGAGTATGCCGAAAACCTCGGTCTCGCTTTCCAGATTATAGACGATATTCTTGATGCCGATGAGGAGGGAAGCGATGCCGAGCGCGGTCTTGCAACCTTTCTTACGTTTATGTCGGCGGAGGAGGCAAGGGCTGAGGCGGTAAGGCTTTCCGAAAACGCAAAGACTTGCATTTCCGCTTATCCCGACAACCAATTCCTCTGCGGACTTTGTGATTATTTATTGGAGAGAACGTTCTGATGCGTGCAGATGTTTTGATTACGTCGCTCGGTTATGCCGAAAGCCGTAACCGCGCGCAAAGGCTTATTGAATCCGGTTGTGTTTACGCAAACGGTGTGCCAGTTAAAAAAAGCGGTCAGGAGCTTGATGAGGGGGCCGAAATTTCCGTTATCACGATGGGTGAGAGCTTCGTTTCTCGAGGCGCTTACAAGCTTCTCGGTGCGCTTTCGGATTTTTCGGTCGATCCGAGCGGTATGCGGTGCCTTGATATTGGCGCTTCAACGGGAGGCTTTACCGATTGTCTTCTTCGCCGCGGTGCAACATCTGTGACCGCGGTTGATTGCGGTAAAAATCAGCTTGCTCCGTCCATCGCCGCCAATCCGCGTGTTACCTCACTTGAGGGATGCAACGCCCGTTATCTTACCGTTGATGACGTCGGTGGAGAGTTTGACCTTTGTGTAATGGACGTTTCCTTTATCTCACAAACGTACATATTGCCCGCACTTGCCACGCTTTTAAAGGACGGAGGGCTTGTTGCGGCACTCATAAAGCCACAGTTTGAGCTTGATGCGAAAAGCGTTTCCAAGGGTGTAGTTAAGGGTGCGGATAAGCATTTGCGCGCACTGTACAGAATTTACGACAGCCTTGATGCATGCGGACTTGTTCCCGTGGATTTTACCCGATCTTCCATTGAGGGCGGAGACGGTAACGTGGAATTTTTCGGTCTCTATGCAAAAAGCATTGATCAATCCGTCAAGAGATACGATAGAGCGGGTCTTCGACATCTCGCATATCTGAAATGAGGTGCTTATGAAAAGGATTAACGACGTTGTTCTTCTGACAAATCTTTATAAGGACAAGGATCTCGAGTGGTTTAACAGAATACTCGATTTTCTCGTAAAAAGCGGCTTTAAGGTCAGAATTCCGGCAGAGATTTCAGCTGACAGCGCATATGGTGCGACAGTTTACGTTGACCCCAATGCCATGTATAAGGGCGCCGATGCGGCAATCCTTATCGGTGGTGACGGAACGATACTCAACGCGGCGGCCTATGCAATTCCAAACGAGTGCCCGATGATCGGTATAAATCTCGGCCGTAAGGGGTATATGGCAGAGCTTGAGCCGGAGGAGTATTCCTTGCTCTCCCGTCTTGCAAGCGGAGATTACAGCATTGAGGAAAGAATGACGCTTAAGGTTGAGATTGAGGTAGACGGTAAGCGTACCCTGCTTTGCGAGAATGCGCTAAACGACGCCGTTATTCAGCACTCCATCGGTCTTCATTGCATAGATTTGATGCTTTATTGCGGTGATGCATCCGTTCTTTTTTACAGGGGTAACGGACTTGTGATTTCAACTCCCACAGGCTCCACCGCTTATTCCATGGCGGCGGGCGGACCCGTTCTTGATCCTGTAATGAGCTGTATGACCGTTGTACCGATATGCTGTGTAAGTCCCGCGGCAAAGCCTCTCGTTTTTTCCGGCAACAGCGTAATGACGGTTGAAAACGTTTATGACCGCGAGGAAAACGTTTTGCTTAATATAGACGGCAAGATCACCGTTCCGCTTCCTTTCGGCGCTAAGGCGATATGCACGGGTGCAGAGCACAGTGCGAAAATGATCAAGCTGAAGGATCATAAATTCTTCTCCGTTCTCAGAGCGAAGATCAATTAATCGAGGTAATATAGATGAAAAACGAAAGACAGGAAAAAATCGTTGAAATGGTGAGCAAGTACACCATAGAAACGCAGGAGGAGCTTATCAGCCTTCTTTCCCAGCTTGGGTATGAGGTAACGCAGGCAACTGTTAGCCGTGATATCAGGGATCTTAAGATCTCAAAGATCCTTACCCCCCGCGGAACGTATAAGTACGTTCTTCCTCAAAAGCCGGAGGGGGGCAATCTGCGCTTCAAGAGTGCGCTTTCCGAGTCTATTATTAAGATAGACTGGGCGATGAATCAGATCATCATTAAGACCTATCCCGGTATGGCACAGGCCATTGCCGCTGCAATCGACGGCATAGATGATGACAGCGTGCTTGGCTGTGTTGCAGGTGATGATGCAATAATCGTCGTTACCCGCGATATCGAAAGCGCCGAGCGTGTGGGCGTTGATCTAAGAAGACTTATCAGAGAAAATAACTGAATTGAACGGAGGTATTCCGTATGCTGGTTTCTCTGCATATTGAGAATATAGCTGTTATGAAAAGCTGTGATATCAGCTTTTCGCCCGGTTTCACCGCGCTTACGGGTGAAACGGGTGCGGGTAAATCCATAATAATCGACAGCATCGGCCTTCTTTGCGGATCGCGTACCGACCGTTCGGTAATTCGTAACGGCGAGGATAGGGCTGAGGTAAGCGGATTTTTCTGTGATATTCACCCCAATGCCACCGCGATATGCGCGGCATCCGGTATTTCTGCCGATGACGGAGAAATGATGCTTTCCCGTACTCTTACGGCGGATGGGCGCTCGGTGTGCCGAATAAACGGCCGTCAAGTGCCGTTGTCCGTATTTAAGGAGATTGCCGCTTCGCTAATAAACATCCACGGTCAGCAGGATAACTGGTCACTTTTAAATGAAAATAATCACCTGTCGCTCCTTGATAAATATGCGGATGATTTTGCGCTGCTTGAGGACTACAGGTCAGCCTATAACGAGTATTACGCAAAGAAAACTGAGCTTGATAAGACCTTAAAGCAGGTCGAAAAGGATTCGGAGGAGCGCGACGTTCTTGAGCATAGGCTGAAGGACCTCGGCTCTGCTAAGCTCAAGGCGGGCGAGGAGGAAAAGCTTCTTGCCGAAAGAAAGCGTCTCCAAAACGCAGAGCGCATCGAAAAGCAATCGAGCTTTGTGTATAAGGCTCTTAAGGGCGGAGATAAGGTAAATGCCGTATATCTGCTTGATAGGAGTATTGCGGCGCTCAATTCGCTTACCTCCGTTTCCGAGGAATATGCCCGTCTTGCCGAAAGGCTTGAGGCGGCAAAGTACGAAATTGATGATATCGCCGATTCTGCATCTGCGCTTTCAGGTGACTTTGACGGCGATCCTACACAGCTTCTCACGGCGCTTGAATCGCGTCTTGATAAGATAGAAAGACTCCAAAAAAAATATCGCAGGGATACCGAGGGGCTTATCGAGCTTTATAACGATACGGTTATGCGGCTTGAGAGGCTTGATAACTCCGAGGGCGATATCGAGCTTTTGGAAAAGGAGCTTGCTTCCTTAAGGAAGATCTGTGTCCAAAAATCAGAGCTTCTTTCCAATGCCAGAAAAAAGGCTGCAGATGAGCTTTCGGTGCGTATATGCAGTGAGCTTGCGTTTCTTGATATGCCTAACGTGCGCTTTACCGTGCTCGTTACCAATGAGGGGGCGGAATCACTTACCTCCGACGGAGCCGATTGTGTACGCTTTATGCTTGCGGGTGCATCCGGAGAGGCACCGCGACCGTTATCCAAGATCGCCTCGGGCGGTGAGCTTTCTCGCGTAATGCTTGCGATTAAGAGCGTGTTCGCCGAGGCGGACGGTGTCGGCACTGTTATATTTGACGAGATCGATGCGGGCGTATCCGGTAAAACGGCACGCAAGATCGGTATAAAGCTGCGTAATGCATCCGCCGATTCGCAGGTGCTGTGCGTAACACATTCCGCGCAGATTGCATCGCTTGCGGCAAATCATCTTATGGTAAGCAAAACTATAGAAAGCGACAGGTTTTCCTCTTCCGTTCGCCTTCTTAACACCGATGAAAGAATTGAGGAGCTTTCCCGCATACTTGGCGGTATTAACGTAACAGATGCTCAGCGTAAGGCGGCAATGGATCTGCTTGATGCTGAAAATGAAATTAATTAAAACTTGAAAGGAAATATAACAATGAAAATTTACGAGGAACTTCAGGCCCGCGGCCTTATTGCACAGGTTACCGACGAGCCTGAGATAAGAGAGCTTATCAACGAAGGAAAGGCTACCTTCTACATCGGCTTCGACTGCACCGCAGACAGCCTTACCGCAGGTCATTTTATGGCGCTTACCATGATGAAGCGTCTCCAGATGGCAGGTAACAAGCCCGTTGCGCTTATCGGCGGCGGTACTACCATGATCGGTGACCCCTCCGGCAGAAGCGATATGAGAAAGATGCTCACCCGTGAGGATATCGACCACAACGCCGAGTGCTTCAAGCGTCAGATGGAAAAGTTCATCGACTTTGGCGAAGATAAGGCAATTATGGTAAACAATGCCGATTGGCTTCTCAGCCTTAATTACGTTGACCTTCTCCGTGAGGTCGGCTCCTGCTTCTCCGTTAACAATATGCTTCGCGCAGAGTGCTACAAGCAGAGAATGGAGAAGGGCCTCAGCTTCCTTGAGTTCAACTACATGATCATGCAGAGCTATGACTTCTACCACCTCTTCAAGAACTACAACTGCAATATGCAGTTCGGCGGCGACGATCAGTGGTCCAATATGCTTGGAGGTACTGAGCTTGTTCGCAAGAAACTCGGCAAGGATGCATATGCTATGACTATAACCCTTCTTACCGACTCCCACGGTAACAAGATGGGTAAGACTGCAGGTAATGCGGTATGGCTTGACCCTGAGAAGACCTCTCCCTACGATTTCTTCCAGTACTGGAGAAACGTTGGCGATGCCGACGTTATTAAGTGCATGAAGATGCTTACCTTTATGCCTCTCGAGGAGATTGCTGAGTACGAGAAGCTTGAGGGCGGTGAGCTTAACCGTGCTAAGGAAAAGCTTGCATTCGAGATGACCCAGCTTGTACACGGCACAGAGGAAGCACAGAAGGCTCTTGACGCTGCAAAGAGCGTGTTTGGCGGCGCCGGTGATAATGCAAATATGCCCACCGTAACCGTTGAGGCTTCCGCTTTCTCCGCTGAGGGAACCGCTTCCGTTGCTGATCTTCTCGTTCTCGGTGCAATGGCACCCTCCAAGGGTGAGGCAAAGCGCCTTATCCAGCAGGGCGGTATCTTCTGCGGCGATAACAAGATCGAGCGCTTTGATGCTGTTCTT
>JAFOAB010000124.1 GCA_017382555.1 Clostridia bacterium | reverse complement strand
AAGTGCGCAAAACACGTTGCTTGCAAGCGTTTTTGCTTTTTTCGCATACGGATCTGTCGGCTCCGTATCCGCAAGGATGCGGCAAAAGCCCGTGTCCTTTTTTTTGAGGAGCATCTCCGTTGCCGCCAAAACAGTCTCGCAAGGTGGAGGAGAGGGGATACTGCATTCCGCAGTCTCACATATGCCTTTCGTGTCGATCGCTCCGTTGCCGAGGGTTAGCGTATCGCCCTCGATATGCGCACGCTCCGCGCCGTTTATTTGTTCGCGGAATGCGGCGTAATCCTCGATAGAGATGCCGAAGGGTACGCTTTTTTTGGATGCGTCGCAAATAAGGACGATATCCGAGCCGAAAAGGAGGTACGTTCCCGCACTGTAAACGCCGAGCACGTCGGCGGTTTTGTATTCTTTTATAAGAGAAGCGGCATATTTGCCGCAAAAAACAGCGTGATTGTACATTTGGTTCTCCTTTCCTTCGAATTTGCGAAAGGTCTGCGCAGTCATTCTCGAGCGAATCCGCCAAGATCCTTCGGTCGCTTTGCTCCCTCGAGGATGACGAGGCGGATGAAGCGAAGAATCTTGCGCAGAATGTGCATATGATGGCGGGACGTCGAGGGCTGTATAGTGTAGTATGATTATATACAGGTAGTGCAAGATGATTGTATACAGTTTTGTGATATAATGAAAGGCAAAGAAATGACCTAAGAGGAGGTTATTGGAATGCCTTGGAAGGACAAAACTGTGGAAGAATTAAGAAAAGAATTTGTGGAGGCGGCAAGGACCTCCAAAAACTTCAGCTCACTTTGTCGTGAGTTCGGCATTACTCGCGCAACCGGCTACAAATGGGTAGAGCGAAACAATCAATCTTGCTCTATGTCAGACCGAAGTCATGCCCCCTTGCATATTCCCGGCAGGACACCTACGGAGATTGAGGAAGCAATTCTTCGTGTCCGCGCCGACAATCCCGAATGGGGAGCGAAAACCATCTTGAAGGTACTTGAAAACAACGGTTACACCGATTTGCCTTGTATTCGTACCGCCAACAATATTCTTCAACGAAACGGCTGCATCAGCGAAACAGAATCACAGAATCGCAGGGAATTCCTTCGCTTTCAAAGAGAACACTGCAACGAGCTTTGGCAGACCGATTTCAAGGGTGACTTTATGTTACTTGACGGTACACGTTGCTTTCCTCTTGACATCATAGATGACTGTTCTCGCTTTTGTCTATGCATAGATGCCAAGGAAAAGGCTGGTGGAATAATCCCTTCATTTGAGGCTGTTTTTAAGGAATACGGGCTTCCAAAGGCGATTTTATCCGACAATGGCGGCGCATTTGCTGGTTTTAAGGGCGGGTATACCCTCTTTGAACGTTGGCTGATGGATCTGGATATACTCCCGATCCACGGTCGCCCCTTGCACCCCCAAACGCAAGGCAAGATCGAGCGATTTCACCGCACTATGAAGAACGAGCTTCTAAAAAGGAATGCTTTTCTTGACCTTGCCGATGCGGATAAGCGCCTCAAGGAATGGCGTACCAAGTACAACGAAGTCAGACCGCATGAGGCGATTGATATGCGTTGCCCTGCAGACGTCTACATACCGAGCGAGAGGAAATATCCAAATAACATCAAGGACTATGAATACAGCGGATTACACCGCATATTGAAGGTCAACTACAAGGGGTATTTGAGATTTGACAGCAAGGTGTTTTACCTAAGCGAAACGATGGTAGGCGCGGAATTGGAGTTGCGCCCCGAGAGCGCGGATTTTGCCTCGCTCTGCTACCGCAATTACAAGATCGCCCAGCTTGATCTTCGAACCGAGCAGCTGCTCAACCGCCGAATTTCGCGCCTCGATTAAGCCGCGCGCCGCTTTTGGAAGCCTCTCTCCGCTACGCTCCGTTCGTCTTCCAAAAGCATAAAGATTGAACATAAAATGTGTATACAATCATCTTGCACAACTGTTTACAATCTTACTCTTGACAGAGGGCGCCGTCCCCTACGGTAGAATAGTTGTTACAATTCTACCACCTGCAGAGCGTTTTGTCAATCAAAGAAACAACGGGCGGAGCTGGGTGCCGTTTTTCATTGCTTCAAAGGCATCGGGTATGAGCGAAAAATCGGTTACAAGGGAAAACGGCTTGTTTTTCGGGTCATCCTGTCTCATGGGTGTGAAATATATGCCCCTTCTGACCGCAAGGACGGCAAGGTTCTTCATTCCCGCACCGAGGGCATCGTTAGATGCGGGGCAGAGAAGTATGCTTTTGCCGTTTCGCAGATGCGCCTTTGCCGCCATCGTTACGGGCGTGTCGCACAGCCCGAGCGCAAGCCGCGCCATCGTGTTGCCCGTGCAGGGACATATAATAAGGTAGTCAAGCGGTCGCGCAGGGCCGAGCGGCTCTGCATCCGCTATCGTATATATACCGCGCGTCCCGCACAGCTCCTCCGCCCTTTTGCAAAAGTCCCTTGCCTTGGAAAAACGGGTATCCGTGCCTGCGACGGTATAAGAAAAAATGGGTAACAGCTCCTCACCCGCGGCAATCAGCCGCTTTGCCGCATCAAGGGCGGCATCAAGGGTGCAATGTGAGCCGCAAAATGCAAAACCTGTCATATCTGCCTCAATAAAAGGTCGGTTATTCTATCGTAAATAATTTGCGCGGCGCTCTCGGGTGCCGTTTTGCCGGGTAGTCCCTGTGCGTTTATGAAGCGCACCTCCGAGGATGCGTTAAAGCCGCCCGACGCAAGCTCGATAAAAGGCACGCCCGCGCTGAATGCGGCAAGCTCCGCCCTTCCGAGAACGTGTGCGGGGGCTGTGTTACACACCGCATCCGCGCCCGCGATGGCGGTGGGAAGCTCTGTAAGGGGTACGGTTAAGCAACCCAGGCATTCCGCCTCCGCAAGCTGTGCGTCACTTCTTGCCGCAACCGTCACTCTTGCGCCGAGCGCGGTAAGGATGCGTGCAAGCGCACGTCCGATCCTGCCGAAGCCGATAACGGTTATCCGTGCGCCGAGAACGGCACGCTGTGTTTCGGCTATTATAATGCCGAGCGCACCCTCAGCCGTCAGCTGTGCGTTTTTGATAAGCAGAGCCTCATCCTCAAGCAGATCGTACACCCGCATCCCCCTTGCGGTCAGCTCCTTGCGTATCTCCGCGGGTATTCTGCCGCCAAACACAAAGGGTGAATATATGTGCGAGATGACGTCGTTAAGCAAGGGGGCGCCTGCAAAGCAGCTTAAGCGTATTCCGTCAAAGGAGCAGGGAATCGGCAGAATGGTTGCGGTGGCTTCTATTCTTTCCGGTATATCCCCGTCGCTGTTTAAAAAATGCTTGCAGGTGCCGACATTTTCAAGCATCTTGGCAAGAATAGCCATTCGTCTATCTCCGCCCAGTATCGCAAAATCAAAATTATTCTTCATCTCGGTATCTCCGTGCCGTTCTCGTTACATCTTATGCGCCGCGTGCGCTTCGTGACAAAACGTATTGCAAAAGATTTTGCGGTATGGTACAATAACTATGTAAGTATACAAAAAAGCCACCCGCGAGATCCTTCGCTGTGAGTCCGCAAGCGTCATTCTTGAGCGAAGCGAAGAATCTGCTTGCGGACTCTGCGCTCGAGGATGACACGCAGCCGGCTTGATTGAATAATATTTTTGGGAGGTATAAATGAAATTTTCCGAAATGCCCTATGAAAGACCGAATATTGACGAGATAAAGGGCGCGCTTGAGGCGATAGAGCAGAAGCTCATAAACGCAAAGAGCGCAAACGAGCAGCTCGATGCGTTCCGCGAGTCGGAGGCGCTCGGCAAGCGCGTAAACACGCTCGGCACCCTCGTTTATATCCGCAACACCATAAACACGAAGGACGAGTTCTATGCCGGTGAAAGAGAATTTGTCGACGAGGTGATGCCCCTGCTTGCCGAGGCGGAGCAGAAGGTAAGCCTTGCAATGCTTGCATCCCCCTTCAGAGCGGAGCTTGAGAAGGAGCTCGGCGAGCTTTATTTTAGAAATCTTGAGATATCCGTACGCACCTTTAAGCCCGAGATGATAGAGCTTATGCAGGAGGAAAACAAGCTTACCTCCGAATATCAGAAGCTGTATGCATCCGCTGCCGTTGAATGGGAGGGTAAGACCATACCCCTGCCCCTGCTCGGTCCTCACAAGCAGAGCACGGACAGAGAGGTACGCCGCCTTGCATTCTTTAAGGAGGGCGAGTTCTTTGATGCGCATCGCGAGGAGCTTGACCGCATTTACGGCGAGCTTGTTAAGGTCAGAAACAAGATGGCGCGTATCCTCGGCCACGAAAACTACATTCAGCTCGGCTACGATCGCCTCGGCAGAAACTGCTACGGCTATAACGATCTGAAGGAGTTCAGACGTCAGATAGCGGAGGACGTCGTTCCCGTTGTGAACGAGCTTCGCGAGGAGCAGAGAAAGCGCATCGGCGTTGATACGCTTCGTATGTACGATACCCTTATATTTAAGGAAGGTAATCCCGTTCCCCACGGCAGTGCGGACGATATTCTTGCATCCGGAAAGGAGATGTACCGCACGCTTTCCGCCGAGACTGCGGAATTTATCGACTTTATGTACGAAAACGAGCTGCTTGACGTGCTCTCCAAGGACGGCAAGGCGCCCGGCGGCTACTGTGCGGATATTCCCGCATACGGCGCACCCTTCATCTTCTCCAACTTCAACGGAACTGCGGGCGACGTGGACGTGCTTACCCACGAGGCGGGACACGCGTTTGCCGCATACCGTTCCTTTAAAAAGAATTATATCTCCTCTTACCAAAGCCCCACCATCGAGGCGTGTGAGGTGCATTCCATGAGCATGGAGTTCCTCACCGGTGAATATCACGAAAAATTCTTTGGCGAGGACACCGCAAAGTACGAATATATGCATCTTGCGGATGCGCTCTCCTTCCTCCCTTACGGCTGTATGGTCGACGAGTTCCAGCACATAATGTATGAAAACGAGGATCTTACGCCCGAGGAGAGAAATGCGGAATGGGAAAAGCTTGAAAAGAAGTATCGCCCCGCTATCGACCGCACGGGAATGCCCTTCTACGGCAGAGGCGCGGGATGGCAGCGTCAGCTCCACATTTACGAAAGCCCTCTTTATTATATAGACTACTGTATGGCGCAGACAGTTGCGTTCCAGTTCTGGCTTGAAATGCTGGAGGATAAGGATGCGGCGTGGAAAAAGTATCTCGCATTCGTCGATATGGGCGGAACAAGAACCTTTGAGGGACTTGTTACCGAATCCGGGCTCAAGCTTCCTTATTCCGACGGCTGTATGAAGCAAATTGCCACAAAGATAAAAGATATACTTGGTGAAAAGGGCAAAAACCTTACGAATTGTGACTAATTTGTGAATAAGGTCTTGACTATGTGCTGATAAAGTGATAAAATCTAAGTTATCCTAAACATACTGTCGCTAACTGTACCCATTTTGCATAGTCGGTTGCTGAGTGGGCTGTTTGCGAGGTGTGTAAAAAATATTAAGGAGAAAGAAAAATGACAAAGAGAATCGCCTCTATCGTTGCTTTGCTGCTTGTTGTATGCATGGTTCTTCCCATGGCATCCTGCGGTAAGGTAAAGGTTGAGGAGTTCGTTGGTGAGTACACCTACAACGATTCCGTTGTAACCATGTCCTCCAACTGGAACCCTCACACCTATCAGACCACTGATGAGAGCTATCCTATCGATTTCCTCACCTCCGGTCTCTACACCTTCATCTACAATGATGAGCTCAACCCCGTTGAGGGTAAGGATCCCTACAAGGGATACGTTATCCGTCCCGAGATGGCTGCAGAAATGCCCGTCGACGTAACCGAGAAGATCAAGGCAGAGCATCCCGAATTCAACATTCCCGAGTCTGCTACCTCCGGTTATGCTTACGTTATTAAGCTCAATAAGGATGCTACCTGGCAGAACGGCGTAAAGATCAATGCTGATACTTACGTTTACTCCATGAAGGCTCTTCTTGACCCCAAGATGGACAACTACCGTGCTACCGACTACTTCGACGGTAGCTTCGCCATCGCAAACGCAAAGAACTACTACCATCAGGGTACCATCGCGTACACCGAGAACATGCTCCAGAACAAGTACGCTTTCGCTGACCTCAAGAAGGGCGCTGACGGCGTATACACCGATGCTAACGGCAACCCCATGGGTATCGCTGTTAACTTCGCACTTCAGGAGTGGCTCAGCGGCAACACTCTTAAGGATTATGTTGACGCTTACGGCGCCCAGTACTTCAACCTGGAGAAGTGGGATGCTCTCTTAGCTCTCGCTGATGCTAACGGTATCGCTCCCCTTACCGATGAGTCCTACGGCTACCTCGTATCCGTAATCTCCACCACCGCTTGGGGTGAGACCGCTGATGACGCTTTCAACTACTTCGCTGAGGGTTATGCTTACGCTGATAACTATGATTTCGCAAACGTTGGTATCATGAAGACCGGCGAGTACGAGATCACCATCGTTCTCGGCAAGGCTCTCGCAGGCTTCAACCTCCTCTACAACCTCTCCGGTAACTGGATCGTTTACGAGGAGCTTTATGAGGCAGGCAAGACCAAGGTTGGTGACACCGACGCTTGGACCAACAACTACAACTCTTCCGTTGAGACCACCATGTCCTACGGTCCCTACAAGCTTGTTGAGTATCAGCAGGATAAGTCCATGAAGTTCGTTAAGAACGAGAACTGGTTCGGCTATACCGATGGCAAGCACATCTACACCGATCCTTCTGACGGTAAGACCTATCCTATGTACCAGACCACCGCAATCAACTGCCAGGTTGTTGCAGAGGCTGATACCAGAAAGCTTATGTTCCTCCAGGGTCAGCTCATGGGCTACGGCCTCCAGACTGACGACTACGCAGAGTACCGTGATTCCGAGTACTGCTACGTAACTCCCTCCGAGACCATCTTCTTCTTCATCTTCAACGGTTACCTTGATGCAATCCAGAAGAGAGAAGCAGCTGATACCTTCGATAAGTCCAAGCTTGACCTTGAGACTCTTACCCTCGTTTCCTTCCGTAAGGCTGTTGCAGTTACTTACGATAAGGAAGCTCTCTGTACCGCAGTATCTCCCGCTCGTTCCGGCGGTTACGGTCTTATCGGTACCAACTACATCTACGATCCCGAGTCCGGTGCTCAGTACCGCGACACCGATCAGGCTAAGAAGGCACTTTGCGAGTTCTACTCTGTAGACGTTTCCAAGTACGCTTCTCTTGACGAGGCTGTTGACTCCATCACCGGTTACGATCCCGTAGCTGCTAAGGAGCTCTACAAGAAGGCATTTGACGAGGCTCTTGCTGCAGGTTACATCACCGATAACGACAAGGACGGCAAGTCCGACCAGGCTATCGAGATAATCTACGCTTCCTCTGCTTCCTCCGCATTCATCACCAAGACCCTCGACTACCTCAACGAGAAGATGGCTGAGGTTGTTGCAGGCACTCCTTTTGAAGGCAAGATCAAGTTCGTTGAGTCCGCACCTCTCGGTAACGAGTGGTCCAACGAGATCAAGGCAGGTAATGCTGACACCGTTCTTGGCGGTTGGTCCGGCTCTGCTCTCGATCCCTTCGGTCTTACCGACCTTTACACCAACCCCTCTTACCAGTACGACGCTAAGTGGTTCAACGCTTCTACCGTTGATCTCACTCTCGACGTAAACGTTGCTAAGATCGGTGAGGCTAAGAACGTTCAGACCATCACCATGAACCTCAAGCAGTGGTCCGATGCTCTTAACGGTGCTACCGTTGAGGTTAACGGCACCGAGTACTGCTTCGGCGACGGTATCGCTGACGTTGACACCCGTCTTAACATCCTTGCTGCAATCGAGACCAAGGTTCTTATGACCTACGACTACATTCCTATGCTTCAGGACGGTAGCATGGCTCTCCTTTCTCAGCAGGTATACTACGTTGTTGAAGAGTACAACCCCATCATGGGTCGTGGCGGCATCCGCTACATGAAGTATAACTACGACGATACTGCTTGGGCAGCATACGTTGCAGAGAACAACAACGAGCTTAAGTATTAATTTTAAGCACAAGCTTAATAATACGTTTTAAAGCATAGTCACTGTCCCGCAAGGGGGTTTCTGCCCCCTTGCGGGAAAGTTGCGTAATGAATGAGTTTAAAAATGCGTGTTGAAAACGAAAAAACGCGCAAAATAATACACGTTCGGTGTAAAGACACCGACTCGCGTTCACTATTTAAGCAGTATCGGCATACGTCATACTTGCTTAAAGCCGGAGGTTAATTATGGTAAAATACGCTTTACAAAGAACCGCACTGATGCTGTTCACCTTGTTCATCATCACCTTAATGTGCTTCGTTCTTATCAGGATGCTCCCCTTGGCTCCTCTGCCGATAGGTGACCCTCATACCGCTGTTATCGAGGCGCGCCGTGAGGCACTTGGATATAATAAGCCCTATCTCGTTCAGTTCGGAATCTTCCTTCGCGACGTATTCACGAAATGGGACTGGGGTATTTGTGACAGCGCAAAGTACTATGGAAAGGACGTTGCGCAGCTTTTCACATCCAAGCTTCCCGCATCCATGATAGTAAATCTGTATTCCATAATTTTCAGTATACCGATAGGAATTGCTCTCGGTATTTTTGCCGCGCTTAAGAAGAACACGTGGATCGACCATACGATATCCACCCTCGTTATGGTGTGTATCTCGGTGCCGTCGTTCGTTTACGCGTTCCTTATTCAGTATATCCTTTGCTTCAAGTTGAATCTCTTCCCGCTTGTTATGAAGGGCGGAACGGACTGGTTCTCATGGCCTATGTTCGTTTCCATGATGCCCGCAGTGCTTTCCCTTGCATTCGGTACCATTGCAGGCTTTACCCGCACCACCCGTGCGGAGCTTACCGAGGTGCTTACAAGTGAGTTTATGCTTCTTGCACGTACCAAGGGACTTACCAAGCGTCAGGCGACCGTTCGCCACGCTATGAAGAACTGTATGGTAGTTGTTCTTCCTTCTATCTTCGGTTCCTTTATCGGAATTCTTTCCGGTTCTCTTATTATCGAGAAGATCTTCTCCATCCCCGGAGTAGGTGAGCTTTACCTCTACTCCATCAACGCACTTGACTATCCTCTGTTCATTCTGCTTACCGTCTTCTACACCGCCATCGGTCTTGCCGCAGGTATTGTTGTAGACGTCAGCTACGGCTTCATCGATCCCCGTATCCGTATGGGCTCGAAGAAGTAATGTAACAGCAGTTTACGAAAGGAGTCACCTAATATGGAAAACAAGTACGCGCATATCCCTCAGGAAAAGTTCGCTTTTGCCCAGAAGGATGCCGTTTTACACGATAAAAAGTTTGATACAAAGGCACGCAGCTACTTTGCGGACGCACTTATTCGCTTCAAGAAGAATAAGTCCTCCGTTGTTGCGGCATATATCATCCTTTTCCTCATTCTTTTTGCAATCATTGCCCCGATCGTTACCCCTTACTCCATCAAGGATAAGGATAACGTGTACACAAACTTCCCGCCCTATAATCCCGACATTGCAGCGCTTGACATCGGTATTCTTGACGGATCCGTTACCTATAGCTCGGTAAACGAGACCAAGATCGCAGCGCTCAAGGCTATCGGCATTGAGACCGGTATGGACCCCTACATCAAAACAGTAGGTACCACCGAGGTCAAGTCCATTTACCGCGGTCAGGAAAGAATCACCACTACCTATAAGGTTAAGGTAAACAGATATTTTGAGCAGGGTGTTCGTACCCTCGTTGTTTCCGCCGAGGAGTTTGCAAAAATGCAGGCATGGCAGAACGAGACCGGCATTCAGCTCCTCTATCCCGTTGTAGACATTAATAAGGTTTATCCCGGTGTTGATGCGGCAGAGCTTCGCCTTATTGCGAAGAATGCCAACATCTGGTATCAGTGCGCTGATACCAAGAACACCCCCGCTTATGATGCAAACGGAAATTTCATTCCCGCTTACGTAACCGGTGTTACCTATGCGGAGCCCGAATATCAGTACAACTCTCTTCGTATAGCAGGTGACGATGGCAGCTACAATTACTGCACCGTTAAGTCCGGCTCCGTTGAGGTTCGTATCTGCTACTACAATTACTATCAGTACCTCAAGGGTATGGAGCCCAACTACCTCTTCGGAACCGATGAGTACGGTCGTGACCTCTTTGGTGCTATCGGTATCGGTGCTCGCTTCTCCCTTGTATTTGCAATTCTCGTTTCCGCTATCAACCTCACCATCGGTGCTATCTACGGCTCCATCCAGGGCTACTACGGCGGTATGGTGGATATGATCCTTGACCGTATCTCCGATATCCTTTCCGGTGTTCCCTTTACCGTTGTTGCGGTTCTCTTCCAGCTTCACCTTGCAAAGAAGGTTGGTATCGTTCCTTCCTTCCTGTTCGCATTCGTGCTTACCGGCTGGATCGGTATGGCGGCACTTACAAGAAAGCAGTTCTACCGCTTTAAGAGTCAGGAATACGTGCTTGCGGCAAAGACCCTCGGCGCAAACGACCGCCGCCTTATGTTCAAGCATATCTTCCCCAACTCTCTCGGTACCATCATCACAAGCTGTGTGCTTGTAATTCCCGGCGTTATTAACTCCGAGACATCTCTTACCTACCTCGGAATTATCAACCTTTCCACCTTTGCGGGCACCAGCATAGGTGAGCTTATGTCCCTCGGTCAGACCGCTATGACAGGCTCCCCCCACGCAATGCTGTTCCCGTCCCTGTTCGTATCTCTCCTCCTTATCTCCTTCAACCTGTTCGGTAACGGTCTGAGAGATGCATTCAACCCGTCTACGAGAGGAGTGGAAGACTAAAATGGAAAAGAAATTATCTGTAAAAGATCTTACTATCTCCTTCCGCACCACAAACGGTAAGGTGCAGGCGGTAAGAGGTATTGATTTTGACCTTAATAAGGGTGAAACTCTTGCCATAGTCGGTGAGTCCGGCTCCGGTAAGTCCGTAACCTCCAAGGCTATTCTCGGAATTCTTGCCGGTAACTCCATCGTTGAGGGCGGCGAGATCATATATGACGGCAAGGACCTTCTCAAGATCTCCGAGGAGGATTTCCACAAGATCCGCGGTGATAAAATCGCAATGATCTTCCAGGATCCTATGTCCAGCCTTAACCCCATCGTTAGGATCGGCCGTCAGCTTACCGAGGCGATGCTCCTCAAGGGCAAGGCACGCCAGAAGGAAAGCAAGATAAACTTCAACACCACCCTTGCAAAGCTGAACACCGCTATGGCAGAGGCCATTGCAAAGGACGATGCCGCAAAGGCAAAGGTGCTTGAGGAAAAGTGCAAGAATTTCGATAAGTTTGAATACAAGCATATCGAGCTTGAGTCCGCTTGGAACGTTGCTCACGAGGCGGCTATCGAGGCACACTCCGAGGCAGACAGCCTTATATTTGAAATTGAAAAGAATGCTGCAAACGACGTTAAGTATCGCCTTAACGAGATAAAGAAGGATGCCCTCGAATCCATCCACGAGAACGTTGTAAACGCGAACAAGGATGAGGTTACCGCGGCTGCAAACGCACTTCTTTCCACCTATGCGGCACAGAAGAAGTCCGGGGATCTCACTCCTCTGCTTCCTCTGCTCACCACTATCCGCGATTATACCGGTGCGGCTGTAGATTACCCTGCGCCCAACTTCTTCGCGCTCGGTTACTTCCACACCTTCAGCGGCGGTGCGGAGCTTCCCAAGCTTCCCGTTGACGAGCTCAACGTATACCTCCGCAAGTATCTTGACGATAACTTTATGCTCAGCTTCATTGCCGATGCAAAGCAGGGCCTTATGCTGTCCGCAGAAAAGGCTTATGCCGCAAAGGAGCAGGCTATCAGCGCGCTTAAGGCAAACAGAGACGTATTCTGTGCCGATAGCCTTGATAAGAAGGCAGCGCTTGACGCTCACAAGAAGATGAGCGAGGCAGTTAATGCCTCCATCGACCGCCTTGAGCTTATCAAGGACAGCTTCGCTTACACCTTCGAGGTAGGCGTTAAGGCTGAGATCGAGAAGTACTTTGCTTCCATTGCGAAGAACGCAAAGGAAGAGGCTCGCTACGCAAAGGAGCAGGCAAAGTACGAGCGTATGGTTGCCGCAGGCAAGTCCCCCGACTGGAAGGTTAAGCCCGCTGCAGTTACCAGCCTTGAGCAGGTAAAGAAGAATATCCTCAACCAGATCGACCGTCTTGTAGAGCACTACGAGCGTGCGCTTGAGAACAGATATACCCGCGACTTTGATAAAGAGACCGTTGCTATGATCGACTACCTCAAGGAGAACGCTTCCGGCGTTGTCCACAAGGTAACCCCCGATATGGCAAAGCACCGCGCCATCAAGCTGATGGAGGAGGTTGGTATCAAGGAGCCCAGAAAGAGATTCAAGCAGTATCCCTTCGAGTTCTCCGGCGGTATGCGTCAGCGTATCGTTATCGCTATCGCTCTCGCGGCTGACCCCGATATTCTTATTTGTGACGAGCCTACCACCGCGCTTGACGTTACCATTCAGTCCCAGATCCTTGAGCTTATCAATGATCTGAAGCGCGAGCGTCAGCTTTCCATTATCTTCATCACCCACGACCTCGGCGTTGTTGCTAATATGGCAGACAGAATTGCCGTTATGTACGCGGGTAAGATAGTTGAGTACGGTACCGCAGAGGATATCTTCTACGATTCCCGTCATCCTTACACCTGGGCGCTTCTTTCCTCTATGCCCGACCTTGATACCGAGGAAAAGCTTGATGCAATTCCCGGCACTCCCCCCAATATGATCTATCCCCCCAAGGGCGATGCATTTGCGGCGCGTAACAAGTACGCGATGGTCATTGATTTTGAGGAGCAGCCTCCCATGTTCAAGGTTGAGGAAAGCGATACCCACTATGCCGCTACCTGGCTGCTTCACCCCGATGCACCCAAGGTTGCGCCCCCCAAGATAGTTACCGATAGAATTGCAAGAATGCAGGGAATGGGAGGAAGCGATAATGCATAACGAAAACGAAAACGAAGTTCTGCTTAAAGTTGACCACCTTTGCCAGCACTTTAAATTCACTAAGGCTGTTGATGACGTAAGCTTTGAGATCAGAAAGGGCGAGGCGTTCGGCCTTGTTGGTGAGTCCGGCTGCGGTAAGACCACAACGGGACGCTCCATCATCAAGCTTTACAACATCACAAGCGGTGATATCTACTTCAAGGGTATCCGTATAGGCGCGGGAATCCGCTCCTATCAGGAGGCTATAAAGCAGGCAAACGAGGACCTCAAGGCGGGTAAGATCACCCGTGAGGTTAGAGATTCCATTGTTGCCGAAAACAACAAGAAGATCGCAGAAGCGAAGTACGATCAGAACAACTGCGATAAGGAATACAGCAAGAAGCTTGTTGCCGAGTGCAAGGCAAAGTACGAGCCGCTCATCGCCGCTGCTGCAGGCGAGGAGAAGCAGGCACTCAAGAAGGAGTTCGCAAACGAGCTCCGCAAGGCGAAGAAGACCCGCCTTGTAACGCAGATCCAGATGATATTCCAGGATCCTATCGCATCCCTTGACCCCCGTATGACCGTCCGCGAGATCATCTCCGAGGGACTTATCATTCAGGGCGAGAGAGATAAGAAGGTCATCGATAAAAAGGTATACGAGATGCTTGAGATGGTCGGACTTGTTGCCGAGCACGCAGGCCGTTACCCCCACGAGTTCTCCGGCGGTCAGCGCCAGAGAATCGGTGTTGCGCGTTCCATCATTATGGAGCCGAGCCTTATTATTGCGGACGAGCCCGTTTCCGCGCTTGACGTTTCCATTCAGGCGCAGGTTATTAACCTCTTGAACGATCTCCGCGAGAAGCTTGGTCTTACCATTCTCTTCATCGCGCACGACCTTTCCGTTGTTAAGTACTTCTCCGACCGTATCGGCGTTATGTACTTCGGTAAGATGGTAGAGCTTGCTCCCTCCGACGAGCTGTTCCGCAATCCTCTCCATCCTTACACCCGTGCGCTCCTTTCCGCAATTCCTCTGCCCGACCCCAAGTACGAAAAGCAGAGAAAGAGAATTGTGTACAATCCTCTTGCAGAGCACGATTACTCCGTGGATAAGCCCTCCTTCCGTGAGATTACCCCCGGTCACTTCGTACATTGCAACGATGCGGAGTTTGCTAAGTATCAGGAAATCATTAAGTAAAGATGAAGAACGTCAAAAAGACAGACCTCATCGCAACGCTTATCGTTGCCGTCATATTGCTTGCCTTCAGCATTACTGCGGGCGGGCTGTTTAAGGCACAAAACGTAAGCGAGGTAATGCACCGCCTCTGCGATGCATTCACCGCCCCCGGTATCGTGCTTGTCTGCGTTGGTGCGCTCAGCTGGGCGTCAAGCAAGGGCGCGTACGATATCTTCGGCTACGGCGTGAAGGTCGTATGGGGATGGTT
>JAFOAB010000123.1 GCA_017382555.1 Clostridia bacterium | reverse complement strand
GGGAAATGCCCGACGAGGGCACCCACGGCGGTAAGGTTATCGGCGAGATAGAGTTCGATAACGTATGCTTCTCCTATGACGGAAAAACTCCCGTGCTGAAAAACGTAAGCTTCCACCTCACCCCCGGTACGCGTGCCGCGTTTGTGGGCGCTACGGGCGCGGGCAAGACTACGGTCATCAGCCTGCTTTGCCGATACTACGTTCCCGATTCGGGCAGGATACTTGTGGACGGCGTGGATATACGCGATTGGAGGCTGCGCGATCTCAGGCGCGGTATTTCCGCGGTTATGCAAAGCGTATTTCTGTTTGACGGAAACGTGAGAGATAATATCGATATGCACGCGTCCCTTACGGATGCGGAGATAACCGCCGCGCTCAAGGCGGCGGAGGCAGAGGAATTTGTAAACGAATCGGGCGGACTTGATGCCAGAGTGTACGAGCAGGGGCTTAATTATTCTACGGGTCAGCGCCAGCTGCTCTCCTTTGCGCGTGCGGTGGCAACGGAGCCGGGCGTTCTGGTGCTTGACGAGGCAACGGCAAGCATCGACAGCGTAACCGAGGAAAAGATACAAAGGGCGATAGGCGAAATATCGCGCGGACGAACCTGTGTGTTCATTGCGCACCGCCTTTCCACCATCCGCGATTGCGACGTCATCTTTTTGCTTGATAAGGGCGAGATCGTCGAGCGCGGAACGCATACCGAGCTTATGGAGCAAAACGGCGGCTATGCCCGACTTGTTATGGCGGCGGAAAAAAGCGGAGGTATTGGGTGAACGGTCAGCGCTTCGAGGGTAAATATTTTCGTGACGGTCTGCGTGACGGAGTTCCGATAGGGCTTGGGTATTTTTCCGTATCCTTCGGTATGGGAATACTTGCATCCACCAAGGGGCTTTCCGCGCTTGCGGTGCTGTTTATGTCCGCAACCAATCTCACCTCAGCGGGTCAGGCGGCGGGAATCGAGATAATTGCGGAGGCGCTTTCCGCATCGGGCGGCGCGCTTGTGTTTTCTTTGCTTGCGGCGGGCGAGCTTGCGCTTGCACAGCTGGTAATAAATCTTCGTTATTCGCTTATGGCGGTATCGCTTTCCCAAAAGCTTTCCCAGCGCTTCAGCCTCGGTCATAGGCTGTTTTCCGCAATTTTCATAACGGACGAAATATACGCTGTCGGCGTTACTCGCAAGGGCGAGATAGATCCGCGGTATTGGTACGGGCTTGCCTGCGTTCCGTATTTTTCGTGGGCGCTCGGCACTCTTTCTGGTGCCTTGGCGGGCAATATTCTGCCCGGTGCCATGGGGGATGCACTCGGCATCGCGCTTTACGGAATGTTCCTTGCCATTATCGTTCCTCCCGCAAGGAAGGACGGCGCAATAGCCTTTTGCATTTGCCTTGCCGCCGTGCTTTCGTGCGTTTTGTTCTACGTTCCGATATTCGGATTTTTAAGCTCGGGCTTCCGCGTTATCATCGTTGCCGTCCTTTGTGCGGCAATAACCGCGCTCGTCCGTCCGATAGGGGAGGTAGCGCAGTGACGGTATTTATTTACATTCTCATAATGGCGGCGGTGACGTACCTTGTAAGGATGCTTCCGCTTGCCCTGATCAAGAAAAAGATTCGCTCGCGCTTTCTTATCAGCCTGCTTGCGTATCTGCCGTACGCGGTGCTTGCGGCGCTTACGTTCC
>JAFOAB010000122.1 GCA_017382555.1 Clostridia bacterium | reverse complement strand
GGTATACATTGCCGATGACGTTTGGTACAAGGATAAATCCCAACCACTCATAAATGACGGTAAGAACGGTTTTTTTGCTCCGATAGACGCATTTGGCGCACTACCGGGAGTTTCCGTAACAATAGATAACACGGTAAACGCTGCAAGACTCGAGTCCGGCGAAAAAGTCTTTTCCGTTGACACGCTCAACGGAACCATTATCTTACCTGATGGCGACACGTCGGTAAATATCAAGAATGAGTATGACACAGTTTATTTGAAGGTTGATGACACCTGCAGACTGCTCGGCATAAGCTACGAAACGCGCTTTTACAGCAACGGCAAGCGCGCAATCCGCATCAATGACGGAAGCGGAGCGCTTGAGTTTTCCGTGCTTATACGAATGTTTGCAACCCAAACAGACACGCTGACACGCACGACCGGAGAGATTGCCGAGGCCTTCCCATCCCGCATCGTCGCCGTCAGCTCCTACCCCGAGCTCGGTGAAGCACTCAACCTTATTATGGAGGTCGATTGCTCATTTCTTTTAGCCTTGAATGCCGAGCTTGTGTTAAGCCTACCCGCCAACGAGCTTACCGCCGTTCTTGGGGAGATACACGCCGCAGGCGTTCCGATATCCCTTTTCACCTATGCGGATAATCCCGATCTCGTTTTGCACTACGTTCACAGCGCAAATCTCCGTATGCTTGAATTGATGCACAGGGGAACCTACCTGTACACTTCCACGCTTAAGCTGTCGGAGATCGACCGCGCACTTATAAGCGAAATGGGTTATATGATAACCGACCTTACCCTTGAAGTATCTGAGGAGGAATAAGAATGCAGGAAATGACTAAAAAGCGCATCCTTGTGGTTGAGGATGACAAAAACATATCCATGCTTTTGCAGTACAACATTACCACGGAGGGATATCTCTGTGACGTGGCAAGCGATGGAGACACCGGTCTTACCATGGCGCTTTCCGGCAATTACGATCTTTTGCTGCTTGACGTTATGCTGCCCGGACATAACGGCTTTGAGATATGCACAGCGGTGAGAAAGCGTTCCGCAGTCCCGATAATTATGTGCACCGCACGCGAGGAGGAAAAGGACAAGATCCTCGGTCTTGAGATTGGCGCGGACGATTATATCACAAAGCCGTTTTCCACCAAGGAGCTGCTATCCCGCATCAAGGCGAATATCAGGAGAAGCAGCGGCGAGCTTACCGGAATAAATGTACAAACCGCGGAAAAGATTACCGTACGCGGCCTCACCATAGATCCGGAAAGATATCTTGTAGAAAAGGATGGAACTCCAATCGAGCTTTCAAAGCTTGAGTACGACTTACTTGCCCGCCTCGCCTCCTCACCCGGAAAGCCCTTTTCGCGCGAGGAGCTGCTTGAAAAGGTATGGGGCTACAACGGATTTTTCGGCGATATACGCACGGTCGACGTTACTGTCAGCCGTTTGCGCGAGAAAATAGAAAAGGACCCCGCAAAGCCGGAATATCTTCTTACCAAGCGCGGTGTAGGCTATTATATCAATAACTGACCCACTGCAACTATATCACCCTGACGAGAGGTCGATATGTACAAAAGTCTGTACTTCAAAATAGTATTGATAATGGTGGTATTCGTTATCGCCGTTATGTGTGTAGTAGGCACCATTCTGCTTAACGGAACGTCAAACTACTATTCAAACGATTTCTACACCCAAATGGAAGAAAACCTGACGGAGGGCAAGCAGCTCTACGTGTATCTCGACGAGGCACTCAGCCAAAGCAATACGCTTGACAAGAACACAACGGACGAGCTTTCCGCAACCGTTTCATCTTGGTTTTCCAAGCTCGGAATCGACGATCACCGCTCCGTGCACATCCTCTCCCCCAACGGTGACGTGCTGTATTCCTCCACCGGCAAGGCGGAGGAGATTTCCGTATCACGCAACCTGCTTGCCGTTATAAGCGGAAAATCGGTGTCTGCCGAGTCGGATCTCGGTGTGGATTACATCGACTACGCGGTTTCCGTAGGCGGCGAAAACTCCTGCATCATCTACGTTATAGATACACAGGTAGAGGTACGCGAGATAAACTGGATCCTCTTCTCCATCGTTGTTCAGGCGGTGCTTATCGGTCTTGTCATCGCCGTAATACTCGCATTCGTGCTTTCAAAGGCCATCGCCTCCCCCATTCAGCTGCTCGACCACGGTGTAAAGACCATAGCATCAGGCGACTTTTCAAAGAAGCTTGAGGTAAATTCCAAGGACGAGATAGGAACGCTTACATACAACTTCAACCGTATGAGCACCGTACTAAAGAACACTCTTGACGAGGTGCAAAGCGAGCGAGGCAAGCTGCAAACGCTGTTCTCCTGCCTAAAGGACGGGGTTATCGCCTTTGCCGAGGACGGCAAGGTGCTTAACATCAACGAAAGCGCCGTGGCGCTGTTCGGAGATAAATACAACGAGAATTTTACATTCCGCACTCTGCTTGAGATGCTTGTGGACGTCGGTGCAAAGCTGAACGACGAGGATATGACGGCATCGGCGATCGACACTGCAGAGGTGCTTCACAACATCGTATTCAACGATATGGTGCTTGAGGTCAGCTTCGGAAAAATAACCTATTCCGACGATAATGCGCAAAAGGAAGGCGTTATTGCCGTTATTCACGATATAACCGAAAGATACGCGCTTGACACCGCACAGCGCGAGTTCGTTGCAAACGTCAGCCACGAGCTTCGAACTCCCCTCACCTCCATAAAGGGCGCGTGCGAGGCAGTTCTCGAGCATCCCGATATGCCCGATGGGCTCAAGGAAAACTTCCTCGGTATGGCTATCAGCGAAAGCGACCGAATGACGCGCATTGTGCAGGATCTGCTCGTGCTTTCGCGCCTTGATAACAAGCGTACACGCTGGCAGATATCCGAATATCAGATCAACGATTCTCTCCGCCACGTATGCAACGTTCTCCACTCCGAGGCTATCAAGCACAGCCACGCGCTTGTGTTTGACGAGCACACGGAGGCGGGCGCGCTGACAGCGGACAGAGAAAAGATAGAGCAGGTGCTTATCAACATAATCGGCAACTCTATAAAATACACCCGTGACGGTGGCGTAATACGCGTCAGCGCAACGGGAGACGAGGAAAAGCTTTGGGTAACCGTTACCGACAACGGCATCGGAATCCCGGAGGAGGATGCCGCACATATCTTTGAAAGATTCTACCGTGTGGAAAAATCCCGTACCGCAGAGACGGGCGGCACCGGTCTCGGACTTGCCATTGCAAGGGAGATTGCCGTTGCACACGGCGGTGACATAACCGTGGAAAGCAAGCCGGGCTACGGCACAACTATGACGCTTACGTTGCCGAGAGCTTGCCTTATCGACCTTACGGAAGCAAACTAAAGAAAGGACGCGGCAATGAAAAAAATTCTCTTCAACCTACTGCTTTCCGTGCTTGTTGCCGCGCTTGTTGCGGTAACGGTGCTGAATGCGATGTCTGTACCAACGCTGTTTTCCTCGGAGGGTACCGACAAGGGCGCAAGCACAGCAAGTACGATAGGTCCCGATGCCTCGCACAGCTACCTGCTGCCCGAATTTATCGGCGCTAAGGGCCCGCTTACCGGCTCCATCGGTCTGCTTGCCAACAAGACCTCCGTTACCGAGGTATATACCTTTCTTGCCCCGTTTATTGCCTCCGCATTTGCAAACGGAACGGGAAGGTATGACGAGGCATATTCGTGGAGCGAGCTTATACGCGAGGAAAACACCGTATACCTCCGCTACCATTCCGAATTAAAGGCGGCAATGATCGGTGCTCACATAGACGGCAGCCATACCTTAAAGGGTGAAAACCCCGACGTATTTGAAATGCTTTTCGTGCTGCACGATGACGGGATAAACCGCACCGCCTATACCGTATATACAAGGAGCCGATACGGCAAAATCTGCTGCTTTACGTCCGCAAAGAACGTATACGTACAAAATGGAAACAACGTCTATTTCGATGCCGAAGCATTTTCTCGCTTTTCCGACCTTTCGGGAAGCTCGGAGTTTGATTATCTTGCCCTTCAAAGCATAAGCGGAATACCGCAAAGCGCGCTTATGCTTGAATCCCAGCATATTCTGGCGGCCCCCCCGTCGCCAAGCGGACTTAACTTCGGCAAAACGGATGCACAGCTATCCTCCGCTCTCCTCGCCGCGCTCGGCTTTACCCCCGCGGGACTTGGTATCTACACGGATGATACGGGTGCAACCGTCTACATCAACACACTCGGCACACTTACTCACACAGCAAGCGCGCTCACCTTT
>JAFOAB010000121.1 GCA_017382555.1 Clostridia bacterium | reverse complement strand
CCCTTTATCGTTAACGGGCATCCGAACGCGTTGCTTCCGATCTTTGTAACGGGTTTGTTGTCAATGTGCGAAGGAATCGAAACGTTTTCCTCGGCACCGATATATTTCGTGATCGTTACGGTGTCATCCGTCTCTATCACGTATTCAAACGGACCAAACGTTTTAACAACGGACTCCGTAACCGCTTCGCCATTCATTGTGGTAGGAGCTTCGGTTGCGGTAACGGCTTCGGTCGTTGTAGGAGCTTCAGTTTTTACAGTTGCATCCGCACTAACAACTACCTCGGTATTTAATTCCTCAACCGGAGCATAGGAAACTGCTGATGTGACCGATTCAACAGTCAACGTAATCTCCGTTGAAACCTCGGTTACCGGATAAATTACAGTTTTTGAGCAAGCTGCAAAAAATGCACAACACAAAGTAGCTGATATTATGCCGGATAATAAACGCAGTAAGTTATTCATATGTACCTCATTAAGAAAATACACCTCGGATTAATATCATTCTGTAACTTCTCCGTTAGCATCAAGCGAAATGCTTTCTCCAAGATACGTCGGCTTCACCTTAAACAGACAGGAAAGAACGTCCTTATTTCTTGCAAGTATCTCTCTCAGTTCACGGGAGATTTGTCCGTAATAAGTTCTGTAGTCGCTCGGCACGCCGTAGGCTTCTATTCCAAGGCTTTTTGCGATATAGAGCGCGCGATAAAGATGATATTCCTGCGAAACGATGATGATCTTATCGGCACCGAATATCTCCTTTGCCCTATATATGCTCTCATAGGTGGAAAAGCCTGCGTGATCCTTAAATATATCCTCGGACGGCACGCCCATTTCAATTGCCGTCTTTTTCATCGCATCGACCTCATCATAATCAGTACGTCCGTGGTCTCCGCTCATTATTATCTTCGGCGCGGCGCCACCGCTGTAAAGCTCAACACCCATTCGGATTCGATCGTAAAGCATGTCGCTCGGTGAGCCGTTATCGCGCACGAGACAACCGAGCACAACGATGCAGTCAACGCCATCGTAAAGCTCTGCCTCCGAAGTCGTAATTATATTATCGGCAGCCGCATCTAACACTACCTTATTTATGCAAAGCGCGGCAATACCGCAAGCAAAGCACAATATAAAAGCAAATGCGAAAAATGTTCCGAAAAATCTTTTAGCTCTTCTTTTCCTTGTCGCCCTCAGCATACCGCACCTCCTTTTTGAAAATTGTACCATAACGTTAGAGTAAATTTCAATGAAAATTTTGTAAATAAATCGTTATTGGTATAATTTTACAAGCGTAATGAAACGATATATAGGCATATTAATTACAAAGAAAAGGAGAGCGTAATTATGAAAAAGAGATTTATATCTTTCATCCTTCTTTCGGCAATTGCTGTATCGACAATGCTTATATTTACTTCCTGCGGCAAAAAGTCCGATAATGAAATATACTTTTTAAACTTCAAGCCAGAGATTGCGGAAAAATATGAGGAGATCTCGAAAACCTATGAGGCAATTACAGGCATTAAGGTCAAGTTTTCCACAGCCGCCGCAAACACCTACGAGCAGACCCTGAAAAGCGAGATAGCAAAAAAGGATGCCCCGACCATTTTCCAGATAAACGGCCCCATCGGTTACGAAACGTGGAAGAACTACTGTGCAGATCTTACCGACACACAGCTTTACTCCATCTTATCCGACAAGACCCTTGCAATTAAGGGCGAGGACGGCAAGGTATACGGAATCCCCTACGTTATCGAGGCTTACGGTATTATTTGCAACCTTTCGAAGTTTGACGAGTATTTTGCCCTTACTAACAGACAAACGGAAATTAATTCCTTTGAAGAAATAACTGATTTTTACTCGCTCAGAACTGTCGTTGAGGATATGACGCTTCACCTTGACGAGCTGAGCATCAAGGGTGTTTTCGGCTCCACTTCCCTTCTGAGCGGAGAGGATTGGAGATGGCAGACGCATCTTGCAAACATCCCCTTTTATCTCGAAGCAAAAGAGCAAAACTACAACGTGGGTACGGGTGTTGAAGAATTTAAATTCACGCACAACGTTAAAATGAAGAATCTTTTTGACCTTTATATCAATAACTCCGTAACGGAAAGAAGCCTGCTCGGCTCCAAATCAGTTTCCGATTCTATGGCGGAATTTGCACTCGGACAATGCGCGATGATACAAAACGGTAACTGGGCGTGGGCACAGATAAAGGACGTAAGCGGCAATACCGTTAAGGAATCCGACGTACGTTTTCTCCCGCTTTATAACGGAGGCTCGGATGATAGCGATATGGGCCTTTGCATTGGTACGGAAAATTATATCTGCATCAACAAAAACGCAAGCGAGGAGGATCAGAAAAGAGCGGCCGATTTTCTTTACTGGCTCTATTCTTCAACCGACGGAAAGAAATTCGTTACCGAACAGCTTGAGTTCTTAACCCCATTCAACACATTTAACGCAGACGAAACACCGAGCGACCCGCTTGCAAAGGAAATTAACAGATGGCTTTCTGACACCGAGAAGGTCAGCGTTCCGTGGCACTTTGTCGCCTTCCCCGGAACAAGCTTTAAAAACGATTTCGGTTCTGCGCTTTTGAGATATGCACAAGGCAGTATAACGTGGGAGGACGTTGTAAATACGGTAAAAACACGCTGGAAGGAAGAAACTGCAAAGGCGAGATAAACGATGTACAAAAGGTTTTCCCGATATTTCCCCATTTTTGTTTTGCCGATACTTGCGGCATTTATAATTTCATTTGCCGTCCCTTTCGTTATGGGAATTTACCTTTCCTTTTGCGATTTCACAACCGTTTCCGACGCTCGTTTTATAGGTCTTGAAAATTATAAGGAAGCCTTCGGTGAATCATTTACCCATTCGCTTTGGTATACCGCGCTCTTTTCGCTTGCATCCGTTATTACCGTAAATCTTGCCGCTTTTTTCCTTGCGCGTTTGCTTACAAGGGGATTTAAGGGTACCAATTTCTTTCGTACCGTGTTTTTTATGCCGAACCTCATCGGCGGCATTGTACTCGGCTATATTTGGCAGATAATAATAAACGGAATATTACGCTATTACGGCGTTGATATCACCTTTTACGAGGCATACGGTTTTCTCGGCCTGCTTGTCCTCACAAATTGGCAGCTTATCGGGTATATGATGATAATTTACGTTGCAGGGCTGCAGAACATCCCGGGCGAGCTGCGCGAAGCGGCGGCAATTGACGGAGCAACAGCCTCAATGGAGCTTAAACACATCACGCTCCCTCTTGTTATGCCAAGCATAACGGTTTGCACGTTTCTGACCCTTACAAACACCTTTAAGCTGTTCGACCAAAATCTTGCACTAACGGCAGGCGCCCCGAACAGGCGCTCCGCTATGCTTGCCCTTGATATTTACAACACTTTTTACGGAGGCGTAGGAAGCGAGGGCGTCGGTCAAGCAAAGGCCGTTATCTTCACGCTGATTCTTGGGGCAATAGCACTGCTACAGCTCTATTTAACAAAAAGAAGGGAGAGGGACGTATAATGAAGCTGCGAAATACCGCTTGCATCGTTTTTCTTGTATTCCTATCCGTTCTTTTTCTCGCCCCAATATTCATCGTGCTGATGAACTCGTTCAAGGGACAGTTTTATATAACCGATGCTCCGTTTGTTTTACCGAGCAAGGAAACGTTTGCAGGAATAACAAACTATCTTAACGGAATAAAAAAGACCGATTTTATCGGCGCGTTTTTCAGGTCCCTTTTTATAACCGTGGTATCCGTATTTGCAATTCTTCTCTTTTCCTCCATGGCGGCGTGGTATATGGCGCGCAAGGATGATAAGCTGTCAAAGATCATATACTACTCCTTTATCATTTCGATGACAGTTCCCTTCCAAATGGTGATGTTTACGATGTCGAAAACAGCAAACACCCTAGGGCTTGAAACACCGATCGGAATTACCGTGCTATACCTTGGATTCGGTGCAGGTCTTTCAGTATTTATGTTTAGCGGTTTTATAAAAAGCATTCCGAAACAGCTTGAGGAAGCGGCTGCAATAGACGGTTGCGGGCCGATAAAAACGTTCTTTTCCGTCATTTTTCCGATATTAAGACCAACCGCTATTACCGTAAGTATACTGAACGCAATGTGGATATGGAACGATTATCTGCTTCCCTATCTCGTTATTGGAAACGAATACAAAACGATTCCCATAGCCGTTCAGTACCTCCAAGGCGGCTACGGAAGCCGAGATATGGGGGCCTTGATGGCTATGCTTGTGCTTGCGATAATTCCGATAGTTATTTTCTATCTCATCAGCCAAAAGTATATAATCAAAGGCGTTATAGCAGGTGCGGTAAAGGGATAACGAAAAAAGCGGCAAATGCCGCTTTTTTACGTTATAAAATTATGCAAATAAGTCCGCCGCTACCCTCGTTGATGATCTTCTCAAGCGTTTCGGAAAGCTTGGTGCGGCTTTCATCCGGCATATTCTGCAGCTTGGAGCGAAGCCCCTCGTTTACAAGCTCGTTTAAGCTTTTACCGAGAAGATCGGTGCTCCAGATCATCGTGGGATTTTCCTCAAACTCGCGTGTGAGATAAGAGATAAGCTCCTCGGATTGCTGTTCCGTACCGACTATCGGATTTATTTCGGTTTCAATATTCGCCTTTATCATATGAACGGAGCGTGCAGAAGCGCGAAGCCTTACACCGTATCCACCGGATTGGCGAACGATTTCGGGCTCCTCAAGCACAAGATCTGAAATATCGGGCATAACGATGCCGTAGCCCTTTTCGTTTACGTCGTCAAGCGCCTCCTTGACCTTATCGTATTTTCTCTTTATTTCCGCAAGCTCACATACCGCGGTGAAAAGGTTATCCTCATTGAGTGCTTCAATACCCGTAAGCTCAGATAACGTGCTGTAATAAGCATCCTCCTGCGGAGATAGGTAAACGCTCGCAACTCCGTTTGACATATCAAGGGACGAAATCTGCACGTCACCTATGTCGGGATTCATTTTCGCTTTTTCGAATATCGTCTTTACGTCGCCCATATTACCGATCTCCTCGGCACAAGCACGTACAGTGCCCGTGAAAGACGAAAATAGACGATGGCTATGCGGCAAAGCACTCACCCAACCGGGAAAATCCACGTTCAGCTCTCGAATTGGGAATTCATCAAGAATCATCATAAAGATATTATCTATATCCTCTCTGTCCACGTGCGCACAGTCGATAAGCGCGACGGGAGCAGAATACCTTTCCTCAAGCGAAAGCGCAAGTGCCTCTGCCTTCTCAGATGAAGGATCGGCGGAATTCACGATTATACAAAAGGGCTTACCCTCCGCCTTCAATTCCTTCACGGCAAGCTCCTCAGCTGATATGTAATTTTCACGCGGAATATCGCCAAAGCTACCGTCGCACGTTACAAGAACAGCGACGGTGCTGTGATCCGCAATAACCTTTTTAGTGCCGATCATAGCCGCTTCCTCAAAGCTCATCTCCTGCTCGCTCCACGGTGTTTTGACCATGCGGGGCTGTCCGTCCTCGGAAAGACCGCCCGCGCCTTCCACAATAAACCCAACGCAATCAACTATGCGCATTTTAAAGCTTGCCCCATCCGCAAGGGTAACGCTTACGGCTTCATCCGGGATAAATTTCGGCTCTGCTGTCATCACGGTTCTGCCTGCCGCCGATTGCGGCATTTCATCCCTTGCGCGCTTTGCGTCAAACTCGTCCGTAATATTCGGAAGCATTATTTGCTCCATAACACCCTTGATGAAGGTCGATTTGCCGGTTCTTACGGGTCCGACCACCCCAACGAATATTTCGCCGCCCGTACGCTTTGCCATATCGTTATAAATATTTATATCCATAAAAATACCCCCTTTTCCGTTCTCACATCATTATATGCACACGGAAAAGGGGATATTACTTATTTATTATCGGTGTAGGACATTTCGGAATTAATTACAGCATAATAGGACTCACCGAAATCGGAGACTTTTTTTGATAGCGTTTCGGAAATCTCCCCACGCTTCGAAAAGAGATTTGCGGGAATTGCAACGTCAAAAATTACGTTTGTATGAGTTGGTCCCGGAACCATACGCACGTCATGGACAACAAGACCGCTGTCGATTTCCTTTGCAGATAGCTTAAGAATATCGGAAAGCTCGTTGAGTACGGGATTTTTAATATCAATAGGGTCCATATGTATTATCGCATCACAGCCGAGCGTATCGGTAAGCAGCTTTTCAACACGGTCTACCTCATCGTGCAAAACGAATATGTCTCCACTACCGTCCACCTCCATATGCACGGAGACAAACTTCTTACCGGGGCCGTAATCGTGAACGACGAGATCGTGTATTCCACAGCACATATCGGAGGAACTGACGATATCGTAGATTCTATGCACAAAATCGGGGTCGGGAGCGTGACCGAGTAAGGGGGATGCGGTGCTGATGACGGATGTAATACCCGCTCTTAAAATGAGAATAGATACGACGGCACCGACGTAAGCATCGATATTTATGTTGGTAAAATGGGTAAAGATAGAGCAAACAAGCACGCAAAGAGTTGCAATGCAGTCGCCGATACTATCGGACGCTACCGCCTTAAGAGTTTCGGAATCGATCATCTTACCGCAATTACGATTGTAAAGATACATATAGAACTTCACAAGCACGGAAACGGAAAGAACAACGCAAAGTGCAATGCTGAACTTAACGTCCGTGGGGTTAAAGATCTTTTCCGCAGACGACAAGAAAAGCTCACCGCCCACAAGGATAATAACAACGGAAACGAGTATACCGCAGATGTACTCAATTCTGCCGTGACCGAAGGGGTGATCGTTATCCGCCTTTCTGCCGGAAAGCAGGAATCCGAACAGAGTTATAATGCTGGAGCCGGCATCGGTAAAGTTATTGAACGCATCTGCAGTTATGGAAATAGAGCCGCTGACGGTACCGATAACGAGCTTTGCGGCAAACAAAAAGAGATTGAGAATTATACCCATCGCGCCGCAAACGTATCCGTAAACCGAGCGAACGCTTGCGGGATCGTTTGGGTTCTTTATAAAGCGTTTAGCAATCAACGAGATCATACTTACCTCAAAGCGATTTCAGCATTTCTCCTATACGGGAAATACCTTCCTTAATGTGGTCAACGGAATAAGCATAAGAGATGCGCACAAAGCCCTCACCGCAATCGCCAAACGCATTACCGGGAACAACGCAGGCCTTATACTCGAAAAGAAGCTTTTCCGCAAACTGATCGCTTGTAAGTCCGCTTACTCTGATATCCGGGAAAACGTAGAAGGCACCCTTGGGAACGTAGCACTTAAGTCCGATGTTCTGAAGCTCGTTTACAACAAACTTACGCCTTCTGTCATACTCGCGAACCATCTCATCCTTTGCTTCAAGGCAAGAGGTCAAAGCCTCGATACCCGCAAACTGAGATGCAGTGGAAGCGCACATAATGGCGTACTGATGTATTTTAAGAATCTGGCTTGCAATCTCCTTCGGCGCGCAAGCATAGCCCAGGCGCCAGCCTGTCATAGCAAAGGCCTTTGAAAAGCCGCTGACAACCACGGTTCGCTCACGCATACCCGGTAGAGATGCAATGGAAACGTGCTTCTGGCCGTATGTAAGCTCCGCGTAAATTTCATCGGAAAGAACGCAGATGTCGGTATCTTTGATGACGTTTGCAAGTGCCTCAAGATCCTCGCGCTCCATAACAGCGCCCGTAGGATTATTGGGGTAAGAAAGGACAAGCAGCTTAGTTTTGGGGCTAATAGCGGCACGGAGCTTCTCGGGGGTTACCTTGAAGTCCTCCTCCGCAACGGTTTCGATAGTTACGCACTTACCGCCGCAAAGATTAACAAGCGGCTCATAGCATACGAAATTCGGGGAGTGAACGATAACCTCATCACCCTCGTCAACAAGCGCTCGAATAGCTGCGTCAACAGCCTCGCTGCCGCCGCAGGTAACTATTATCTCTTTTTTAGGATCGTAATGGAGATCAAAGGAGGTAAGATAATCGGAAAGAGCATCACGGAGCTTCTGCGTACCTGCATTGGAGGTATAATAGGTTCTTCCCTTTTCGATGCTTTCGATCGCTGCCTCGCGGATCTTCCAAGGTGTAACGAAGTCGGGCTGACCGACGGTGAGGGATACAACGTCGGGCATTGTTTCGAGAAGGTCGAAGAACTTTCTTATACCCGAGGGCTTAATATCCGCACACTTTTTTGAAATAACTTTAGTGGGATCGAACATTACAGACAGTTGCTCCTCTCGTCTACGTAAACGGGGCCGTAGGTTACACCCTTATCCTTGTACTTTCTGAGTACAAAGTGGGTAGCGGTAGTAATAACGGTATCGAGGGGCGCAAGCTTCTGCGCTACGAAATACGCGATCTCACGCATAGTCTTGCCCTCAAGCAGAACCATAAAGTCATAACCGCCCGACATAAGGTAAAGCGAGGAAACCTCGGGATAGTTACCGATCTTTTCCGCAAGCTTATCAAATCCGCGGTCGGGTTGAGGAGAAACGCGAAGCTCAATAAGCGCATTAACGTGCTCGTTTTCCGTCTTATCCCAGTCGATAAGGGCACGGTATCCTACGATAACGCCGTCTTTTTCATACTTCTCGATCATTTTCTTGATATCGCCCTCCTCCTTAGAGAGCATAACCGCGATATCCTTGTTGGAAAGTCTTGCGTTTTTTTCAATTATCTCAAGTAATTCCTTGTTCATATCAGTTCTCCTTACCGGATCTCTCGATCCTCTGCATTATTCTGTTAAAGGAAAGCCCGTACTTATCGGCAATATCGCCAGCATAGCTCTTTCCGTCGGGCTTCTCTCTGTCAATACGGAAGGAGCGCTTGCCATTCTCGATACGTGCTACAAGGCTATCCACGGGATAACCGTTTATCTCTTTAGAGCGATCGTTTATCTCGGGAATACGCGCAGCAAGCTCGTGAAGGTGAGTTGCAAATATTACTCGGCATCCGACCTTACAGAAGCCCAAAATAACCTCTGCGGCTATATAAGACGCCTCATATGCACCCGTGGAGGAGAAGGACTCGTCAAGCAGCACAAGGCTCTTTTCAGACACCTTATCAAATACGGTTGCAAGACGCACGCACTCCTCACCGAGTCTACCCTTATCGATGGTATCCTCCGCACCGATCGGGAAATGGATAAAGATTCCGTCAGCGGGGCTTGCGGTCATGCTGTCAGCAGGAACGGGCATACCGAGCTGCATCATAGCCTGAGCAATACCCGTTGCACAGGTGATAACGGATTTACCGCCGCGGTTGGGGCCCGTAAGCACGTAAATACGCGCCTCCTCATCAAAAATGAGATCATTCTTAACGATACTTTCGGCGATCTGATCGGCAACACTGGGGTTATAAAGACCGATCGCGCGGAAGGACACGTTACCGCTAACGTCGATTTCGGGAATAGTAAGCGGATAGCCCTTTTCCCTTATCTGGCGAAGCATTTCACTACCCTTGACCATAAACTCGATCTCGGGCATAATCTTGATAAGAAAGTCGGTATTATCAAGGACGTAGCTTTGTACGATAAGCTTCCAGCTCTTAACGGAGGATTTAAAAACGTCGTTTATCGCGGAGTAGAACGCATAGGAGAGTGCTGTCTTTGTGTTCTCGGACTGACCTCTGCCAAAGGGCACAAGCGCCGCAATGCACGTATATTCGTCATTTTTAAAATTCATGCGTAGGATCTTCTCAAGAAGCTCACCGGATTTAAACTGCTCGGAGTTTATGGAAAGAACACCGGCAGACGAGGGGCGAAGCTGAGAGTCGAGATTTACACCTACGGTAATACTCTTGATCTCGCGCACGCGATCGGTAAGCTCGGTGAGCTTACGGTTAAGCTCCTTGTAATAATCGCTTTCGCATAGCGTTTGAATACGCTCTGCCATCGCCTTAAAGCTTCTGCTCTTCAGCTTTTCTCTTATGGGAGCAAGACCCTCGTTAAGCTTTTCAACACAGGAGATATAAAGCTCGATCTCCGTTATGCTGTAAAGATAGCTTTCCGTTGTGCCGGACATATCCGCATCAAGCTGACGAAGCTCAACGATATCGTTAAGAATCGGAATTACGGACAAAAGCGCATCCTTCAACTCGGGATTATCAAGCAGATCGTAAAAACCCTCGGTGCGGTAGCGCATAACCTCCGCGTCGGTAGTAAAATATTCTGAAAGCGAGCTGTTCTTCAGCTCAAGCAGATAGCTGAGGCCAAGCTGCTCACAGGTATCGTCGGAGATATTGGCGGTATTTGCACCCGCAAAGGCCATCGCCTTAGATTCGGGAGTAGGATATATAAGGCTGAATTCTGAATTCATTTCGCACCTCTTAACAATGATTAAAGATTATTATACAATAACCGAATCGTGAAGACAAGACTTATTGTAAAAATAATGACCAAAAACCTCCCTTTTTTCATTATTCAAAAGCGCCAAATCGTTAAATTTTTGTAACAATACCTCATACCACTTGAAATACTCATAAATAAGTATTATAATATAGTGTATTCTGCGAAAGGAGACCCAAAGATGCTTGCTTCAGTACGCAACTTCGTTATAACCTTTTTGATTGCGCTGCTTGTATTTGCACCGACGGCATACTTTTTGTCCGAGCTGCTTATAGAGTGCGTAGGTCCAGGGTTTGGAATAGTAGCCCCCGGCAACAGCTCTCAGCCGACAGACGACCCCGACGTGCCGAGCACCGATACGCGCCCGAGCGTGTCAACAAACGGATCGTCCTTCAATATGCTTATCGTGGGTACGGATTATCAGCCCAATCTGCTTAACGATTACAAATCAGATGCTTTTATAAATTACCCCCTATTCGAGAATGCATCATCTCTCGATCCCAACGGATCAATGTCCGACTACACGCCGTACAGAACCGTTAATGCAGACGTTATGCTTCTTGTAAGAGCGGATAAAACAAATCAGCGCTTTGTATTTTCCTACATACCTCCCGAAATGCTTGTTATATGCGGCGGAGTCGAGATGACGTTAAACGAAGCATATACAACGCTTGGAATCGACTATCTTACCGAAAAGCTTACCTCCATCACCGGCTTTTCCATCGATTACTACACCGTAATCGATATGGCTGGTGTTAAGGCGCTTATCAATTCAGTGGACGGGCTTACCGTTACCGTTCCCTGCGATATGAAATACTCGGACCCCGCGCAGCAGCTTTATATCGATCTTAAAAGCGGAGTACAAAAGCTTTCCGGTGACAAATGCCTCGATCTTATCCGATATAACGGATACGAGGAGGGCCTTGCGATTAACCGAGCAACGGTTACGATGTCCGTTTTCAATTCACTTGCCGAAAAGCTTGCAAGCGAGTCGGTAATTACCAAGATCAACGACGTCTACACCATAACCACAAAATACGCAACAACGAGCTTCGGTGTTACCGATCTTACCGAGCACACCGATCTTCTTACCAAATATTCCGAATATAAAAAGATCAACCTCTCTTACCCCGGCAGCTATTCCATGCACAACGGTCGCAAGATTTTCGTACCTAACGTAAACAAAGCGATACTGACGTACTCGGAATACAGATAACACGATAAATTAAAAATATTATATACACGGAGAACAAAATGCTTAACACAGAAAAGACTATGGACAAAATCGTTGCTCTCTGCAAAACCAGAGGCTTCGTTTACCCCGGCTCCGAAATTTACGGCGGCCTTGCTAACTCTTGGGACTACGGCCCCCTCGGAGTTGAGTACAAGAACAACATCAAGCGCGCTTG